>JAYRPK010000064.1:0-12501 GCA_041911195.1 Novosphingobium sp.
CCCCTTGGGCAGCCCGGCCTCGTCCGCCGCCTCGGCGAAGATCATCGAGGACAGCGGTGTTAGCGGGTTGGGGCGCAGGATCACCGAGTTGCCGGCCATCAGCGCCGGCACGACCTTCCAGAAGGCGGTGTAGAACGGCACGTTGTAGGCCGAGATGGCCGAGACCACGCCGAGCGGGCGATAGAGCTTGAGGCTCTGCACCACGAAATAGGGATTGACCCGCTCATGCAGCGGCAGCGGGTTTTCCTCATGCTCGGGCAGGCGCAGGAACATGTCGATGATCTCGTCGGTCATGCGCAGCGGCGCATGGACCTGCGCGCCCATCACGGTGGAATTGGTCGGGCAGCCGGCTTCGGCGATGGCCAGTTCCTTCAGCCGGTCGGCGCGCTTCTTCAGCGCTTCGGAATAGCGCCGCATGGCCTCGGCGCGCTGCTTCATCGAAAGGCCGCTCCAGCTTCCCGAATCGAAGCTTTCCCGCGCGGCGGCAAGCGCCTTGTCGACCTGGCCGGCGGACAGGCCGCTGATCTCGGCGACGACAGATTCGTCCGAAGGATTCTCGACAACGAAGCTCGCGCCCTCGCCCTTGACGAAAGCGCCATCGATATAACCGGTATGCGTCACCGCATTCTCTCCCACAATTCACATTTGCGAACGTCTGTTCGAATATTTTGCATTTAGCCCTGTGGCCAGTTTGCGTCAATCACACTTGCAGAGCTTCGCAGGACAGGCAAGGATGCGCCAAAGAGTCCTTGGAGAGGAATTATGGGGGCCATCCGGCGTTTCGCGGCCATCGTTTACGGCCTGCTGTTGATAGTTATCGGCTTGGCGATGGCGCTGGGCGGGGCAAAGCTGATCTGGCTGGGGGGATCGTGGTATTACCTGCCCGTCGGCCTGCTCGCCCTGGCATCCGGCTACAACGTGCTGAAGCGCAACTGGTGGACGGGCGCGGCGATCTACGGGATCCTGCTGCTCATCACCTTGTTCTGGGCGCTCTACGAAGCCGGGCTCGACGGCTGGTCGCTGATGCCCCGCGTGGTCTCCCCGCTGGTGCTGGGCCTGCCTTTCCTGGTGGCCGCGCTGACCAGCAAGATCAAGGCCGACCGGCAGGGCGGCTATCTGGTGGTGGGAACCGCCGCCGTTCTGGCCGTGGCGGTTTGGGCATCGTCCGGCTTCACTCCCGCAGCACCTCGCGGCACCCAGCCAGCCATCGCCGCCGACGCTCCGGGTGACTGGCTCCATTTCGGCAACGACCAGGGCGGCTCGCACTTCTCGCCGCTGGGTGAGATCACCCCGGCCAATGTCGGCAAGCTGCAACAGGTGTGGACAGTCCCGCTCGGGCCGATGCCGCTCAAGCCGGCAGGGCAGATCGACGCGACGCCGCTCAAGGTCGGCGATCACGTTTATGTCTGTACGCCGTTCAACGACGTGCTGGATATCGAGGCCACCACCGGCAAGGTGCGCTGGACCTTCAAGCCCGAGCGAAACAATTCCGGCATTTCCGTCGTCCGCTGCCGCGGCGTCGCCTATTACGAAGTGCCGGGCGCGACCGGCCTGTGCGCCAAGCGGGTCTATACCGCCGTCTCGGACGGGGCGAGCCTCTATGCCATCGACGCGGAGACCGGTGCGGTCTGCACTTCGTTCGGCAACAACGGCCGGGCCGACCTGCTTCGCGGCATGAAGCAGCGCGAGCTGGGCTATTACAACGTCTCCTCCGCCCCCACCCTGATCCGCGGCAAGCTGGTGTTCGGCGGCGTCGTCGCCGACGGTCAGCATGTCGGCGAACCTTCGGGCGTGGTGCGCGCCTACGACGCGGTCACCGGCAAGCTCGCCTGGGCATGGGACATGGGCCGGCCGGGCCAGCACGGCGAGCCGGCAGAAGGCCAGTACTACACCCCCGGAACGCCCAATTCCTGGGGCCCGATGAGCTCGGACGAGGAACTCGGCCTGGTCTATGTCCCCACCGGCAATTCGACGCCGGACTACTGGGGCGGCCACCGCTCGCCGGAAAGCAACAAGTACACCAGCTCGATCGTCGCGCTCGATGGCGAGACGGGCGAACCGCGCTGGCACTTCCAGACAGCGCACTACGACGTCTGGGACTTCGACGTCGCTTCCAAGCCGGTGCTGTTCGACCTGAAGAAGGACGGCCAGACGATCCCCGCGGTGATCCAGCCGACCAAGCGCGGCGAGTTGTTCGTGCTCGACCGGCGCGACGGCAAGCCGCTGTTCCCGGTGGTGGAAAAGCCCGCCCCCCAGCGCGGCGCGGTGGAGAAGCTTTCGCCCACCCAGCCATGGTCGGTGGCCTTCCCGCACCTGATGGGCCCGCCGCTCACCGAAAAGCGCATGTGGGGCATTTCCGCGCTCGACATGCTGTGGTGCCGGATCGCCTTCAAGGAATCGCGCTATGACGGCTCGATGACCGCTCCGGGCACCGACTGGTGGATCCAGGACCCGGGCTACGTCGGCGGGGTCGACTGGGGCAGCGCCTCGGTCGATCAGGAGCGGCAATTGGCCTTCATCGTCTCCAGCCGCATGGTAAACCGCAACCGCCTGGTGCCCCGCTCCGAACCGCGCGCGCGCGATGCCAAGGCCAATGTCTCGGGCGAGCACGGCCGCTTCGTCGCGCAGGAAGGCACGCCTTATGCCGCCGACATCAGCCCATTCATGTCGCCGCTCGGCGTGCCCTGCCAGGCGCCGCCCTATGGCCTGATGAACGCGATCGACCTGACCACCGGCAAGATGGTCTGGGAACGCCCGCTCGGCACCGCGCGCGACCTGGGCCCGGACTTCTCCGGCCACCGCCAGCCGATCAAATCGCGCCTGCCCTTCACCATCGGCACGCCCAACTTCGGCGGATCGATGAGCACGGCGACGGGCCTGACCTTCGTCGGCGCATCGAGCGACCGTTCTTTCCGCGCCTTCGACAGCGAAACCGGCAAGCTGCTGTTCGAGGCGGACCTGCCGGGCAATGGCACCGCGACGCCGATGAGCTATCGCGGCAAGGACGGGCGGCAATATGTAGCGATCGTCTCGGAAGCGCCGATGAAGGACGGCAAGGTGTGGGGGGCGGTGACAGCGTTTGCCTTGCCGAGGTAAACCCTGAATCTGTCTCCCCTGCAGTGTTGCGGCGAGAACCTAACTGGCGCGCGATCTGTCTTGACCGAAATCCACTTTTTGCGCGTTTTCTGGGCTTTACCTGCCTGCGCAATTGCAAATATCCTGGGGGCTGACGCAGTTAGCGAAAAGGACAGCCAGGAATGCGCGGCAGAATTGCACTTGGAACTCTCTTTGCCGCGCTGATCCTGTCGATGACCCCATCGGCCCACAGCACCTTGCGCGCGCAGCAGCCAGTCACGCGAGCATATGCGATCCGGGGATGCGATCTCGGATACATGTATGAATGTGGCCGGGCAGGCAGGATGATGATGGACGGCACGGACGGGCCGAAAGATCTCGTCGCCGCGCGCCGGTATCTTGACCGCAGTTGCAACGGCGAGACGGCAATCGCATGCGGGCAACTCGGCGATGCGCTGTTGAACGGCAGTTTCGGCGGGGCGCCGGACTTGCGCGGTGCAATGGGCTATTTTGCCAGAGCCTGTCAGCTTGGAGTCGCGATTTCCTGCACGAACGAAGCGCTGGCTGCCCTGCAACTGGGGGAAATGGTCAGGTCGCGCGCCGTCGCCATCAAGGGTTGCCAGAGCGGCGATTCCGGCGGCTGCCGCATCATCGGGGTCTTGATGTCTACCGGCAAAGGCGGCGCGGCCGACCCGGTGATGGCCGCCGCCTATTTCAATCAGGCCTGCAAGATGAACGACCAGGCCGGCTGCCAGGCCCTGGCGTCAGCACGGAGCAAAGGGCGCTTGCCGGCGAATTTGCCGGCCATCAGCATCGCGCCGACAACCCCGAACGAGGGGCGCCGGCCGGCAGTCGCGGCGGCGGCAGCGGCCCCACCGGCACCCGGCACGCTGACCGCAGCGAAACAGCGCTATGTCAACATCCTGAACGAGCACAACGCCAAGGTCAGGATCGCCACCTCAAGTATCCAGAACGCCACCGTAGGCACCGGCAAGCGCGAAAAATGCATCTGGCTCAACGATGCCAGGCTGAACATGCAGGAAGCCATGAGGATGGCCGAACAGGCCCGCAGCATCGCCGTGCAGGAACGCTTCGAACCCTATTATGTGAACGGCGCGCAGGAAGTGATCGACCGGGCCAACACCTTGATCGGCAAAGTCACCACGGAACAGGGCAACCTGCGTTGTTAAGCGCAGTGAGGCGCGCAGGCGCAGTCAGACGTTACGACCAGAGTCACGAGTTACGGTGGCAGGTGCATAAGACCCTTTTCCACCCCCCTACCCCGGAAACAGCACCGCCCCGTTCGTCACAAAAAACTTCTCCATCACCCCCGGCCCGAACCGCTCGACCTGCGCGGTGAACTTGCCGTAAGGGTCCGATCCCCCCTCGACATGCGGATAGTCGCTGGCGAAGCAGTAGACCTCCTCCAGACCGTACTTGTCGAGGTAGTCCCCCACCGGCTCGAAATCGAACGGCATCACCCGCACGTTGCGGCGGATGTATTCGCTGGGCAGCATCGGCAGCTTGCGCCGCATCACGCCGCCCATGTACTCCTTTTCATGCAGCGAGTGGTTGTTGTGGTGCCAGATGTCGAGCAGGTGAGCCAGAGGCCCGATCCAGTGGGCGGTGTGTTCCTGCGAGCAGACGTAAAGCTCGGGATGCCGATCAAACACCGCGCCGGTCACCATGGTGGCGATGAAGTTCTGCACGGCAAGGTGCACGGCCGATAGCCACCAGGGATCGAGGCTGATTTCCTGCGTCCACTTGTAGCCTTCGAAAGCCGGCGCATTCTTCCATTCGTGCGTGCGCAGGAACGAGCCGGCCCCGCCGATGTGGAAATGCAGCCCGACTTTTGCCTCGGCCAGCATGGCGTAGAACGGGTCGAGATCGCTGTGCGCGGGCGAGACGCCGCCCGGCGGATCGCCATTGCCGATCCAGACCCCGGCCATGCCCGCGTCGATCGCCTTCCTGGCATTGGCGATCAGTTCGGGGACGGTATCGCCATAGATCGGCGCGATGACTTTCATCCTGCTGGACTTGCGCGCAACGCTGACCAGCCATTCGACATGGGCATCGACCAGGCGGCGGCCATAGGCACGGTATTCCTCCGGCGTGTCGCCGAACAGCTTGCCCATCGCGCTGTTGTCTTCCGCCGTGGCGAGCTGGATGCCCCACAGGCCGATCGAGGTGGGGAACAGCAGCTGGCTCTCGATCCCCATCATGTCCATCACTTCCAGCCGCCGGTCGATATCGACCGCGCCCGGCGCGACGGGGCCCTTGACCTTGAACAGCGTATCCGCCGCGATCGGCAGCACATCGCCCTGCCAATCGGGAATGCTGGCATGGTTGGGACGCGGGGGTTGCGACTTTATGAGGTCTGCTATCGGTTTGGCGATGTCGCCGAAAATGTCCTCCCAGATCTGGGCCGGGAACATCTCGTGGCTGTCGACATCGACGATGCGGCCTGCGTAGGGCCTGACGGCTGCGGGTACGGCGGCGGCGAACATCTGGTCGTTCTCCCCTTCCGGGGGCGAATTTCACGCCCAACTATGCGCGGTATCGTCGCAGAGGTTGCGTTGCTCGGCAAGCCTGCTCAAACGACAGCCGCCGAGCCTGTGCGGGTTAGAATGCTGCCATCGACAGGGGCCGAGAAAAGGGCTTGCCGCAGCAAGGCGGCACTGAACGGCCTATCCCGGTTGAACGGCAGGAGCGAAAGGCAGCGTGCGAGGAAGCAATAGTTGAACAGAACCATCGCCGTGGTTCCGACCAGTTGCACCCAGTGGACGAAGCCCAGCGGCGGCCACAGGCCGGCCAGCAGCAACGCCATATAGGCAATCCGCACCTGAGCCGGGAAAGATCCCGGTCCCCCGCCGCGCCGGGCGAACACCGGTATCTGGATCGCGGCGAGGCCGATCGCCGCCTTGATGGCATCCCGGTCGAGAAACAGCGACCAGGCAAGCGCCAGGTCGGTCGCCAGCCAGAACCACCAGGTGAGATTGCGCTTGGGCATTGTCCGTCTCCGGCCCCGGTTGGCCCGGGGCTGCGCGAATGTCGGCGCAGCCCCGGGCGCGGGGGGTAGGGTCATTCGACGACCAGCTTGGGCCTCAAGGCCACCGGGCGGGCGATGTTGTAGTAGTTCGGCGAGGTCGCCATCACGGCGGCATGCACTTCCTCGAACTGCTCAGGGGTGGCATCGCCCTGGATCCGCACCGTGTAGGATAGCTGCTCGTAGCCGTTCGCCACGGATGGATCGAGGCCGAGGAAGCCGCGCAGGTCGATGTCGCCCGAAGTCTCGATCTCGAGGCTCTCGAGCGCGATGCCGCGCAAGGCGCACTGCGCCACGTAGCCGACCGTCATGCAGGCATTGAGCGCCGCGATCAGGTGCTCCTGCGGGTTGGCGTAGCGGTTAGATCCGCCAAGCTCGCAGGGTTCGTCGATGTCGATGGTGAAAGGCCGTGCGACATGCTGGCCGGCCATGTCGAAGCCTTCGACCTGGCTGCGGCTGTGAGTCTGGCCCTGCCACCTGGTCGCCACGCGCCAGCTGGTTGCGGCATTGGCCGGATCGGCATTCACCGCGGCGACGATCTCCATCAGGTCATCGACATTGATGCCGTTGACGACCTTGGGCCGCGCCATTTCGATCGATGTAGTCATGGGTCTTCTCCTTCGCTCTTGGTTGAAGCGGATTGTTCAGGCGAGAGTCGCCAGTGCCTGCTGGATGCGGGCCATCTGGGCTTCGGTGACGAGGCCGGAGAGCACCTTGCCGAAGTGCGGGTGCTGGGCGCCGGAGTGGATGTATTGCCAGCGGTATGCCTTCAGGAACGCGGCCGCGATGCCTTCGCGTTCGGCAGGCTGCACCGCCCGCCCGCAGGCTTTGGCAAAACAGGCGGCATCCGCGCTGGCCTGCCCCTGCAGGATGCCATCGACCGCGCCGACGAGCGCGATGAAATCGTCGACAGCCGTGTCGCGTTCGGCCTCGCCCAGCATGGTGTGGTGCCGCAGGAGCTCCAGCTCATCGAGGATCGCGTGCTGGCTCTCTTCCTTCCAGTGATAGAGGAAGACGTCCTTGAACAGCGGCGACAGGGCCGGATCGGGATCGATGCTCTGGCGGTAATGCGCCTGGGTGAACAGCTCGATGTCGAGCGTCAGCAGCAGCACCGCCCAGGTACTCTTACCGAGGACCACGCCGGCGACCGCATCCGGATCGAAATCGAAGCGATAGCCCTGCGGCATCACCTCGCCGATCATTTCGTCGATGCGGCGGAACAGGGCCTGGTGCTTGAGCTCCTCGTCGCTGAAGCGGACCAGCGCTTCAAGCGCCACCTGGTTCGACAGCCAGTAATCCCGGCTGATCTCGAGGATCTTGGCGTTGATGTAGCGTTCGACCAGGCCGAACACGTTGGCATAGGTCCGCCCCTGGATCTGGCTGACCAGCCGTTGTTCGTCGCCGGAAAGGCCGGAAAATTCCCCGGGCAGCGACAGGCCGTCGGGCAGGAACTTCTCGCCGCGCGCGAAGCGCCGGCCGCGGATCACGTCTTCCTCGATATCCCAGCGGACTTTCTTCGAAGCGCTGATGCAGCGGGCATAGCGGTCGGTATCGGCAATGGCGGACATCAGGTTCATCGGTTGTCTCCTCGGTGCTAGCGGGAGACGCCGGACTTGCGGGCCTCCTCATGCCCACTTTTCTATTTGCCGAGGGCTGGATTGATCTATGATCGCCCTACCGGGAAACCATACCAACTTACCGCAATGTAAGTAGGGGAACGCGATGGACGCCCTGTCAGACGTATTGCGGGTGGCGCGCCTCAAGGGCGGCGTCTTCCTTCACGCCGAATTCACCGCGCCCTGGTGCATCACTGCGCAAGTCAGCCCGGAGACGTGCATGCCCTTCCTGGGGCCAGCATCGCACATCATTCCCTATCACTATGTCGTCGAAGGCGAACTGACCGTGCAGATGGAAGAGCCGGCCGCGAAGCCGGTGCACCTGCGCGCCGGCGAAGTCATCATGTTTCCGCAAAACGGCCTGCATGCGATGGGCGACCACATCAGCCGCGCGCCAGTTCCCAGCGGAGACGTCATCCAGCCGCCCCAAGCCGGCCAGCTCTATTTCATCCGGCACGGCGGCGGCGGCGAGAGGACGCGCATCGTCTGTGGCTTCCTGGGCTGCGACGGGGCGGAGAATAATCCCGTGCTGGCGACACTACCGCAGATGCTGGTGCTCCGGATCGATGAGGGCGGCGGCGCGGAATGGATCCGCTCGACCTTCCAGTACGCAGCCGATGAAGTCGCAGCCGGCAGGCCGGGTTCGGAGGCCGTCCTCGCCAAGATGTCGGAGCTGCTCTTCGTCGAAACCGTGCGGCGTTATGTGGAAACCTTGCCCGAAAGCGGCACCGGCTGGCTCGCCGGCCTGCGCGATCCTCACGTGGCGAAGGCACTTGCGCTGTTCCATGCCAATGTCGCCCATGCCTGGACCATCGACGAACTGGCGCGCGAGGTCGGCCTCTCCCGCTCACCGCTGGCGGAGCGCTTCGTCCAGCTGATCGGCATGGCGCCGATCCATTACCTGGCGCACTGGCGCATGCAGATGGCTGCGCAGGATCTGCGCAATACCAACGCCTCGCTAGCGCAAGTCGCCCAGAGCATCGGCTACGAATCTGAAGCCGCCTTTTCACGCGCCTTCAAGAAGGCCTTCGGCCAGGCACCGGCCGGTTGGCGCAGGGCGGCAGCCTCGCAGGCCGCAGGCATGCTGACAGCCTGACTGCGGGTCCAAGCCCATTCGCACAGCAGCGATCACTCGTAACGACCGCCTCGCCGTTGAACCGGTCAATCAATACCGGTTGCGCCGCAGCACCGTCACATGCCCGTCGCCGGCCACCATCGCCATGACGTGCGAGCCGGGATAGGCGACGCGCTCAACCTCGTCGGTGGGAATGCGCGGGTGGGGGTTCATGTCGCGAATATAGGTCTCGTCATCGACCGTGACGGTGACTGCTTCACCGGCGTCCGTGCGGATCGTCACATCGCGGCCGGAAACCTTGTCGACCGCGCCAATCACCGGCCTGGGCGCATAGGCCGGGACCGCGCGGACATCGAGCGAGAGACGGAATTCGTCGGACGGGTTGGGCAGCCCGGCATGGGCGGTCGCATAGTCGAAGATCAGCACGTCGCCGACGCGAAAGTCGGTCGAACGCCAGTCCGCCTCGTCGATCGCGCCGGGCGGGATCGAGTGATCCTTGCCCCTGATATCCTGGTGCAGCACGCCACGCCGGTTGGTGCCCTCGGCCACGGCGAAAGCGCCGTCCGTCATCCTGACGTCGCGCACCGGCATCCAGCAGATCGTGTAGCCCATGCCTTCGCTGTAGAAGCTGTCCTGGTGCCGCCCGGAGAAGATGTCCTGCCCGTCTTCCAGCGGACCGGTTGGAAAGCTGGAACGGTGCGCGGCGATCGGGATCCACACCGGATCGGCATCGAAAATGTCGCGCATGATCGCATTGAGCCGCGGCTGGGCAACCACCTTGTGCCAGAACTGCGTGCCAATGGCGTCGCACGGCCGCCAGGTGTCGCTTTTCCTCCCGGTCCAGACCGGGCGTTCGACGGAAAGATCGATCAGCTCTTCCGCCGCCAGGGCCTCGCGATAGAGCCCTTCGCCCCAGGCAAGCAGATCCCGATCGATTACCCCGCGCAGGAAGACGTAGCCATCTTCGGCCATGCGTTGGCGCAAGGCGGGGCCATCGCCGATCAGGGCGGTGCTGTCGGTCAATTCCGCGATGTGCATGGTCAGGCCCAGATTTCCTCGTCGGTCGGCACCGGCTTGTGATCGATCACCTTGCCGATGCGCGAGACGTTCATCAGGTGCTTGTAGTCGAGGTTTTCCGAGATCGAATTGCCGCCCCAGCTCCCGCAGCCCAGCGTTGTCGTGGGGGCAAAGCCATTAGTCAGCGAGCCGCCAGCCGAGGTCGAGCAGGGCTGGTTGACCACCAGACGGCTGATCGGCAGGTGCAGGCCAGCCTCGCGGATGTGGTCGTCATTGTGCGAGTGGAGCCCGGCGGAATGGCCCGCGCCTTCCACCAGCAGGTTTGAGCGCGCCAGCATGACCGCGTCCTCGAACTCGTCATAAGGCAGGATAGCGACCACCGGGCAAAGCTTTTCGCGCGCCAGGATGTCGGCAGTGCCTGCACCCTTGGCCGGAAGCAGGATGATCCGCGCCGTTTCCGGCACGTCGATCCCCGCCATCTTGCCGACTTCGCGCGGGGTGATGCCGACCACATCCTTGTTGAGGTGCCCGCCGGGGAAGACGACTTCGCGCAATGCTTCGATTTGCGCCTCGTCGCGGGTGTACCAGACCTTGCCGGTATCGACGAAGGCCTGCACCGTCTGGTCGTATTTCTCGCGCGGGGTCAGCACGAACTGTTCGTGGCTGCAGATGATGCCGTTGTCGAAGCTGGCGCCGGTGACGATTTTGCCAGCCGCTTCCTCGATATCGACGTCGCGATCGATGATCACCGGCACGTTGCCAGCGCCGACGCCGAACGAGGGTTTGCCCGAGCTATAGGCCGATTTCACCATGGCCCCGCCGCCGGTCGCCACCACCACGTCGACCGATTGCATCAGCTGCTGGGTCCTGGCGATCGAACCTTCCTTGACCACCTGCACAAGATCTTCCGGTGCGCCATGCGCCTTGACGATTTCGCGGAAGGCTTGCGTCAGGTGCTCGGCGCACTTCTGAGCCTTGGGATGCGGGGCGAAGATCACGGCATTGCCGGTCTTCAGCGCGAACATGCCGTTGCACATCGGCGTCACCACCGGATTAGTGATCGGCGTCACCGCGCCGACCACGCCCATCGGCTTGGCGACGAGGATCATGTTGTTTTCCGGATCCTCGCCGATCACCCCGCGCGAGGGCTTGCCCTTGAGGCTGTTCCAGATCGTCCGGCTCTTGCCCTTCTTTTTCAGCACCTTGTCCTCGAACACGCCGATGCCGGTTTCCTCGACAGCCATGCGGGAAAGCTCCTCGGCATTGTCGAAGACATATTTGCCCATGGCCTTGACGATGGCGTCGACCTCTTCCTGGCCGAACATCTCGAAGGCATGCTGCGCCTTGCGCGCGCGCTCTACCAGAACGGCGATTTCGGGATCTCTCTGGAACTGGCTGTCTGCCGCACTCATTGCAATCTCCTGTCAGGTGCCTGCAGCACCGCCTGAATTCTGGCGAGAGTCATTACGCCGCCCTGCCGGAAGGTCAAACATCATGTGGGAACGAACCGCCCATGCCGCAACAGCAGGGCTATCGCCATGACAAGAAGGACCGAGGTTGCCTTGCCACCGCGCCCTAACTATGCCGCAGCGCACAATAACCGATCGGGGGCCTGAACTCGTGGACTATACCCATTTCCTGCGCCAGCAATGCTACATCGGCGGCCTTTGGTGCGACGCCGACAATGGCGCGACGCTCTCTGTGACCGACCCCGGCACCGGCAAGGAACTCGGCACGGTTCCCAAGATGGGTCCCGTGGAAACCGCGCGCGCCATCGATGCCGCGCAGGCGGCGCTGCCGGGTTGGCGGGCCAAGACTGCCGGAGAGCGCGCGCGGCTGATGCGGCGGCTGTTCGACTTGATGATCGAGCACAAGGACGCGCTCGGCGAACTGCTCAGCCGCGAGCAGGGCAAGCCGTTCGAGGAAGCCAAAGGCGAGATCGGCTATGGCGCCGGCTTCATCGAATGGTTCGCCGAAGAGGGCAAGCGCGCCTATGGCAATGTCATCCCGCCGCACGCGCCCGACAAGCGGATCGTCGTCCTCAAGCAGGGCCTCGGAGTCGTCGGCGCGATCACGCCGTGGAACTTCCCCAATGCCATGGTCACCCGCAAGCTGGGCCCTGCCCTCGCCTCGGGCAGCACGATCGTCATCAAGCCGGCTTCGGCGACTCCTTACTCCGCGCTGGCCATCGCGCGGCTGTGCGAAATGGCGGAGATCCCGGCCGGCGTGGTCAATGTCGTCACCGGCAGCGCCGGGCAGATCGGCAGCGAGCTGACCCGCAATCCGCTGATCCGCAAGCTGACCTTCACCGGCTCCACCGAGATCGGCATCCAGCTTTTGCGCGAGAGCGCCGAGACGGTGAAGAAGTGCTCGATGGAACTGGGCGGCAATGCGCCGTTCCTGGTGTTCGACGATGCCGACGTCGATGCGGCGGTCGAAGGCGCGATGATCTCCAAGTTCCGCAACAACGGCCAGACCTGCGTCTGCACCAACCGCTTCTACGTGCAGGACGGCGTCTACGACGAATTCGTCACCAAGCTCTCGGCGCGGGTGAAGGAGATGAAGCTGGGCTATGGCATGGAGCCGGGCGTCAACGTCGGCCCGCTGATTGACGATGCAGCGGTCGCGAAGGTGGAAGAACACCTCTCCGACGCGCTGGAAGGCGGCGCAAG
>JAYRPK010000065.1:0-8760 GCA_041911195.1 Novosphingobium sp.
CACCGCTGTGCGACGTGCTGCTGGCGCACCATGCCACGCTCGACAAATACATCGGCGACGCCATCCTGGCCTTCTGGAACGCCCCGCTCGACGATCCCGAGCAGTACCGCAACGCAGCGCAAGCGGCGCTGGCCATGGTAGCCAGGCTGGACGAGTTGAACCGCGACATGCCCGGACGGCCGGACCAGCCATGGCCGGGCGACGTGCGCATGGGGGTGGGGCTGGCCTCGGGCCTGGGCTGCGTCGGCAAGCTCGGATCGGAGCGGCGGCTGTCCTATTCGCTGATCGGCGACACAGTGAACCGGGTGGCCCGGCTCGATGGGCTGACCAAGCACTATGGCGTGCCGGTCATCGCCGACAATGCCTTGCGCGGCCACCTCGACGGATACGCTTTGCTGGAGCTGGACCGGGTGGGGCTTGTTGGGCGGGACGAGCCGGAAACCGTGCATGCGCTGCTGGGCGACGAGGCCCTGGCCGCAAGCCCGGAATTTGCCGGGATCGCGCAGTTGCACGGGCAGTTTCTGTCATCGCGCCGCGCGAACGATTGGGACGCGGCGCTGTCGCTGCTGGACCGGCTCGATGCGCTTGCTTCCCGCTTCGGCTTGCAGCGGCTCTATGCGTTCTTTCGGGAGCAATGCGGCGAAATGGCCCGCCAATATCCGGCGGGCGACTGGGACGGGGTGTTCAGGCCTTCGGGCAAGTAGCTGGCGTTCGACTTCAGAACTGGAAGTCGATGCCCTGCGGGTCGTCGAAGCCGCCCATGCGGTTGTTGCGGTCGCGGAAGCGCCCGTCGGGATGGTTGCGCCGCCATTGCCCGAGCGCCGGGAAGATCAGCTCCTGAACCCGCTTCAGCCCATTGCGCGACAGGGTGAAGGGGCCGATCGGAGCGCAATCGGCCGCTCCAACGTAGACCGCCATGGACGGTCGGTCGAGGCTGATGTTCTGCCCCGAGGCGCGGACCTCGGCAAGGCCGGGCTCGAGCCCGGCCTGCGTCTGCGCGCCGGGGCCGCGCAGCACCACCAGCGTCGCCCTTTCGGGATCGGCGCAGCTCTTGCCGTCGGCGATCTTTTCCGACCTGGCCAGTGCCAGCGCTTCCTCGCCGACCACGCCTTCGACCACGGTCCCGCGAATGCCGATCGAGGCGATCGGCGTGAGCACTTCGGAATTGCGGCGCGGGCTGCGCTGGCCAGACAGGAAGCGGAACGCGCCCTTGGCGACCGACGAAGTGAAATCGCGCCCGCGCGCCGGATCGTAGATGAAGCGGTCGATGGTCAGCCGCGCGTTGGCGCCGACCATGAAGGTGGTGCGATCGAGGAACTGGATCTGCAGGTGGCTGTTGCGCCCGGTCTGGATGCGGTCAGCCAGCGCCATTTGCTGCCGGACGACCACCGCGCGCGGCTGCGGGGCGGTCGCGGTGCTGACCTTGACGTCGTTGACCACTGCGGCGGCCACGCCGACGGTTTGCGCATGTGCCGGACCCGCCAGGGCATTCCCCGCCAGTGCGGCAATCGCAAGCAGGCAGAGGTTGCGCGCCATGGCTATTTCCCCCCTGCCTGGCCGCCCGGGCAAGCGGCTTGCGCCTCGGCCCAGAGCTCGTCGGAGAAATCCTGCTTGTGCAGCAGCGCGAATTCCATCGCCGCGCCTTCCGGATCGTCCACCCGGCACAGCAGCCCGGCATGGACCATGCGAGCGTCGCGCGCGCCGGGGTAGGCGGCGATCACTCTCTCGAGCGTGGCAATCGCCTCAAGCAGTTCGTTGCGCGCCACCTGCTCGCGGGCAAGCTGGACGCCCCAGCCGGGCTTGTCGGTCATGGTTGAAAGCCATTGCAGGCGCTCCACCGAATCCGCATGCGCCGGGGCGGTGGCCAAGCCGAAGCCCAGCGCCAAGGCCGCGATCGCGGGTCGAAACAGCTTTGTCCCCATCGGCTGACAGTCCTTGTCAAATCAGTCCGGTGCTGCCGCGCCAAAGGCGTAACACATTCGGCGCATCAAGCAAACCGGAGCGCAGTTCTGCCACGCCTGGCCGATGCCGACAGTGGCAAATCGCACCAAACAGGCGTGAGCTTTGCCACCCGGAAAACGCAGGGTCAGTCCGACAACAGGTCGGCGGCGCGCTGGATCACGCCGACGTCGCCCGAGGCCGCGCGAACGATGCCGGTCAGCCGGCCAATGTCGGCGATCACAAGCCCGCGATCCTTCTGGTCGACCACGCCTTCCTGCTTGAGATACTGCAATTCGCGGGTCACCGCCTCGCGGTGAGTGCCGATCCGGCTGGCCAGTTCCGCGTGGGTCGGCGCGGGGGCAATCTCCGCGCGGTTGTCATGCACGCCGGCTTCCAGGCTGAGCCGCAGCAACTCGCAATGCAGCCGGCTGCGCACCGCCAGGGCGTTGAGCTCGAAATTGCGTTCGGTCAGCAGGCGGATGCGCGAGACCAGCCGCCTGGCGATCCATTCGGCGCTGGCGGGATCGCCCAGCACGATCGAGCGAAAGGTGTCGCCCGGAATGCGTGCGAGCAGGCTGGCCACGGTTGCCGAGACGCTGGCCGAACGCGGCTCGCCGTCGATCGCCGAATATTCGCCGAACAGCTCGCCCGCGCCCAGGTCGGCGAGGATGATTTCCTTCCCGCTCAGCGAATGCAGTTCGACCCTCAATGAACCTGCGAGGATGACGAAAACATCGTTGCCCTCGTCCTGGTGGCCCAGGACGATCTGGCCCCCGCGCAGCGAGACCAGCCGGGCGTGCGGTTCGAGCAGCGCCCCAAGTTCACCGGGAAATATCCGGCCGAGAGCCTGAAGCCGCTTGTCCGCCATGCCGTGACGCCCCCTCGCGAAACACGAAACCGCACGGCAGGAGATCCTGCCGTGCGGCCTGGTTTACGCGCCCGCGCGCCGGGCGTCCAGCGCGCGGGGTTATTGCCCGTTGCGGGTCACAGCCGGCGCAAGACCACCCGGCGGTTCTTCGCCATGTTGTCGGGCGTGTCGTTCGGCGCGACCGGCTGGCTTGCGCCAAAACCCTTGGCTACCAGCCGGCCGGCGTCGATGCCGAACTGCCCGACCAGCGCCTGGACCACGGCGTTGGCGCGGTTGAGCGAGAGGTCCTGGTTGTGCTGGTCGCTGCCCGAATTGTCGGTGTGGCCGGAAAGTTCGAGCCGCAGCGAGGGATCGGCCTTGAGCAGATTGGCGATCTCGGTCAGCGTATTGGTGCTCTCCGGCTTCACGAAGGCCTGATCGACGTCAAAGTAGATGCCATAGATGTCGATCAGGCCCTTGTCCGCCAGCGCGCTGGCCATGTCCGATGCCAAGACCGCATTGCGGGTGGAAAGCCGGTACTTGCCCGAAGATCCGTAGGGCAGGATCTGGATGTAGAAATCCTGGCCCGGCTGGAGGTCGACCGTGAAATCGAGCCCGGCGCCCGGAGTGCCGTCGTATTTCTCGACAAGCTGCGATTTCGAGGCCGAATAGATCTTTACGTCGGGCCGCAGCGTCGTCGACAGGTTCTCGAGGGCGATCGTCACCTTGCCGACCGATGGCGCGGTGACATGGAACCAGTCCTCGTCCTTGTCGTCCATCACGCTGCCTTCGATGGCGCTGCCATAGTTGAGCGTCGTCGGGTGCAGCACGTCGTCGTTGGCCTCGTTGGCGTCGTAGGCCTTCCGGGGCACGACCGAGAGCTGATAGGCGCCGGCCGATTGATAAGGCAGCACTTCGACATAGATGCTCTTGCCGGGGTCGAGGCTGATGGCCTGCTCGACATTGGCGCCCGGCGTGCCGTCGTATTTCTCGACCAGCTGCGAGCGCTCCGCGTTGTAGATCTTGATGTCGGGGCGCAGAGTCGCGCTCTTGTTGCTCAGCCTGACGAGAATGACGTCGCGCAGCTTGCCCGGATTGTCGAAGCGGTAGAACTGGCTGCCGGTCGCGTTGGGCTTGATCTCGCCGCCGATCGCCATGCCGACTGTCGCCGCCGCGGCATCGTTGATGGTTTCACCCGGCGCGATCGCCTGGGCAGGACCGCCGGCGGAACCACCGCCCGACTTGATCGAGCATGCGGCCAGTGTGGCGGCGAGCATGAGGATGGAAATTCGTTTCATTGCAGTTCTCCTGGATCAGGAGCCTTGCCAGTCCGACCGCCGAAAGTGGGCTCATCGCGGACTTGCCAGGCCGGTTGTATCTTCGTCGCCTTCAATTCGTCGCGGGGTGTTCCCGTGCGACATGAGATGACGGAGACCGGCGCGGCAGGCTGTGGGAAATGCCACAGGCACGCGGTGACTTGCGCCACGAGCCGATGCCGGCCCTGGCGCTCTTGCTGCAATTAACGATTGGGACGCGCTGTGCGGCAGCGCGGGCGCAGGCCTATCGCGCGTGCGGCGAAAGCGCCACGTCGACGTCGAGCCGCCCGATGCCCTTGATCTCGATCGACATGACGTCGCCCGGAACCACTGGCCCGACGTCGGCCGCGCCCATCATCAACACGTCGCCGGGATAGAGCGTCATGGTCGAGGCGGCGAGAGCGATGAGGACGGGAACGCTGCCGGTCAGGTCGGCAAAGCTGCGCTCGCCACGCTTTTCGCCGTTGACCCAGAACTCGTAGCCAAGCGTCGCCGGATCGGGAATTTCGTCGCGGGTGACGATGCAGGGGCCATAGGTGGCGAAGGTGTCGACCGACTTGCAGAAGGAGAAGGTCTCCTTGTCTTCCTTCATCGTCGTATCGAAGGCGCAGGTCCAGCCGGCGACATAGTCGAGCGCTTCCGCCTCGGAAATGCCGGTGCATTGCCTGCCGATGACGACGCCCAGTTCCGGCTCGTGATGCGTGTTGCGGTCGGGCCAGCGGATCTGCACCGGGTCGGACGGATCGGCGAGGGCATTGAGCGTCTTGAAGCCGAAGCCCATGATCCCCGCGGGCGCGCCCATGAATTTCCAGTTGCCCATGGCGCAGATCAGCTTGCTGGGATTGGCAATGGGCGAGAGCAGGCGGACCTGGTCATGCGGGATCACGGCGGCGCCGGCGGAAAGCCGTTCCATCTCCGGCCGCAACGTGCCGAGATTGGCGATCAACTGGTCGCCCAGCGGCAGAGGCCAGCGCAGGGTGGGAAGCGCTTCGGTCGCGGCGGTAACGTCGCGAATGCCCGCTTCGTCATAGATCCCGACTCGCGGGGTGGCGGCGTCCGACTTCAGGGCAAAACGGCAGAAGCGCATGTTCTCGATCCTCTCCAATGGGTTCTTTTGCCTTGGGTCTATCGGCAAAGGAGAGATGCGTAAATGCGCGAGCGCGGACAGATCGTCCAAAAGGCGCGTTACAAAAGAGTGGTGCCCGGGGGCGGAATCGAACCACCGACACCATGATTTTCAGTCATGTGCTCTACCAACTGAGCTACCCGGGCATCGCTGCGGCGGAGAGTGCGTGGAAGCACCCTGCGAGCGAGGAAGCGCGCCTATGGCGAAGGCGGGCCTGCTTGGCAAGGGTGGAAATCAGTCCTGGCGCGGTTCGTCGGGAAAGGCGGGCGGACCGGGCAGGGCGTAACCGTCGTCGAGCCATTTCACCAGATCGCGGTCGCGGCAGCGCGTGGAGCAGAACGGCGCGTGTTCCGTCCTGCGCGGTTTGCCGCAGATCGGGCATTTGCGGGTCGACGCTTTCATGACGCCAATGCCTGCGCGAAGCCGCCGTCAAGTGCAAGCGCGGGGTCTTCCTTCCACCGGATTTCGCGGCCGGTGCGGCGGACCAGTTCCGATTTCCATTCGGGGCGAATCGCGGCGAGCACTTGTGGGTGCGCGGTCAGCAACAGCGCGCCGGGATTGGCGACATGCTCGGCGCGGCGCAGCAGGTGCCTTGCGGCGGCTGAGGGGCGATCGTGCCGGACGAGGGCGAGGATCGAGGGGCGTTCCAGCCGGGCGACCAGTTGCACGAAGCCGAAGCCGTTCATCGCGGTGCGCTCGTGCGGCCAGTGCGCCAGGGCATGTTCCAGCGCCTCGTCCACGTGCCTGCGCTGCGCCTTTTCCGGCAGTGAGGGAAAGTCGACGCCGATGGACCCTGCCAGGTCCAGGCGCCCGATCGCCCGGGCCAGCGCCGGCACCGCCGCCATGGCGAGGGCGGCGGGGGGCAGGGTGCCGTCGATGTCGATCAGGGTCATGGCCGGAGTTGGCGACAGCACAAGGGAACCGCCGGGAAAGGCGAAGAGGCCCGACCATGCCTCGGCCAAGACATCTTCCCACAAGTGCTGCGGGAATTGCCGCACAAGCCTGCCGCCGAGCTCTTTGGCCAGCGATGGAGCGGGGCGGGGCGAGTCGCTGGTGGGCCGGGCCTGGGCCCGCTTGTAGCGGCCGGTTTCGGCCATGGCGGCGCGCAGCACCTTGAGGCGGATCGGCGCGCCTTCGCTGGCATCGCGCGGCAAGCCGTCGACCAATGCCTCTTCGCCGCTGGAGAAACGCGCGGTTCCGCGTGGCGATCCGGCACTGCGCGAGGTCAGCACGGCGTCCTCGACCAGACCGGCCTCGAGCCCTCCCGGCCAGCGCAACCTGGCGGCGATCACTTCACCGTCCTCGACCAGCACCGCGCGTTCCTCGCCGATGCCGCTTTCAACCAGCCACTCAGCCAAGGGCGAACCCCGCCGCCTTGAGCAGTGCGCGCGTTTCGAACAGGGGCAGGCCCATGACGCCCGAATGGCTGCCCGAGATCCAGGCGATCAGCCCCTCGGCGCTGCCCTGGATGGCATAGCCGCCGGCCTTGCCGTGCCATTCGCCGCCCGCGACATAGGCCTCGATCTCGGCGCGGGAGAGCGGCTTGAAGCGCACTATGGTCTCGCTCAGCCGCTCACGCAGCGCGCCACCGGGATGGCGCAGGGCGATCGCAGAGAGCACCCGGTGCCGCCGGCCCGAAAGCAGCTCGAGGCATTGGCGCGCAGTCGCTTCGTCCTCGGCCTTGGGCAGGATGCGCCGGCCCAGCGCGACGACGGTATCGCCCGCCAGGACGTGGGCGAGGTCATCCTTCGCGGCCAGCGCCTTTTCGCGCGCCCTGCGCCGCGCATAGTCGCGCGGCAGTTCGCCCTTGTTGGGAGTTTCGTCGATATCGGCGGCCGCGATCCGGGCCGGCTCGATGCCAAGCCGCGCAATCAGTTCGCGGCGGCGCGGGCTGGCCGAGGCCAGCACCAGGCTTGGCGCGCCCACGCCTGGTATCAGCTCGGTCCGGGACCGCCGCGGCCGGGCATGAAGCGATAGGTGATGCGGCCCTTGGTCAGGTCGTAAGGCGTCAGTTCGACCAGCACTTCGTCGCCGACCAGAACCCGGATGCGGTTCTTGCGCATCTTGCCGGCGGTATGGCCGAGGATTTCGTGGTCGTTCTCGAGCCGGACGCGGAACATCGCGTTGGGCAGAAGTTCCACCACCATGCCGCGCATCTCGAGCAGTTCTTCTTTCGCCATCCGGTAATCTTTTTCCGCTGTTTTCGGGCCTGTTGCGCGCGCGCCATAGCGGCGGACCCGGCAAAAGGGAAGCCTTTGCAAAAGTCGCGCGGGCAAGAGGCGGCGACAAATTGTTACGCGTCCATGACTTGCCAATTCAGGCCCGGGACAGCAACCGCATCGCGTAATGTCAATGATTTGCAAGGGTGGGGTAGTATGGAGACGCTTGATGTTTCGTGCCGCGATCCTTCCCCTGGCCTTGCTTGCCGTTCCCGCCGTGGCACAGGAAGTGCCTGCGCCTGAGGGCGAGGGCGAAGAAAGCACGGTCGAACCGATCGAATCCGGTTCGCGGGAAATCGTGGTCATTGCCGGCCGCCTGAAAAACCAGATCGATGCTCCGCAAAAGCCGCTGGTGGTCTATGGCGAGGAAGACATTGCCGCCTATGGCGCCTCCTCGATCGGCGACCTGGTGGCCGCGGCATCGCCGCAGACCGGCAGCGGGCGCGGGCGGGGCGGCGGGTTTCCGGTAATCCTGTTCAACGGCCAGCGCATCTCCAACTTCCGCGAGATGCGCAACATCCCGCCCGAGGCGATCCGCCGGATGGAAGTGCTGCCCGAGGAAGTGGCGCTGCGCTATGGCTTCTCGCCCGACCAGCGGGTGATCAACTTCATCCTCAAGGACAATTACGCGTCAAAGTCGATCGATGCCGAATACCATTTCCCGACGCGCGGCGGTTTCGACGAGACCCAGTTCGAGGGCACCCTGCTCAAGATCGACAAGGCGAGCCGGCTCAATCTCTATCTGCGCGCCAACGACGCATCGATGCTCACCGAGGCCGAGCGCGGCGTGATCCAGCAGCCGGGATCGCCGGCAGGCAGCGCGGACTACCGTTCGCTGGTGCCTGACACCCGCGACATTATCTTCAACGCCAGCTGGACGCGCGGGCTGGGAGACAAGGGCACCGATGGCTCGATCGGCCTCAACCTTGGCTATGTGCGCAACGACAATCGTTCACTGGCAGGCCTTAACAGTGCCGAACTGGCCGCCACCGGCAGCAAGGTCGCGCTGACGCGCAAGACCGGGACCGACACCTTCCAGGGCGGCGCCAACTTCAACAAGCCGCTGGGCGACTGGCAGCTTACCGCAACCCTCGACGCCAGCCACATCCGCACCGCGACCGATACCGACCGCAACGTGGCCCTCTCGTCCGCCCAGTCGCGCGATCGCGCGGTGTCGAATGTCGATTCGGTCACCACGTTGATCACTGTCGCGGGAAAGCCGTTCCGCCTGCCGGCCGGCGACGTCTCGGCGACGTTCAAGGCGGGCTTTGCCTATAACGGCATCGCCAGCGAGGACACCCGCACTTCGGC
>JAYRPK010000066.1:0-7417 GCA_041911195.1 Novosphingobium sp.
AGCCCGGCTTCCAGCATCGCCGCATAATGCGGCTCTGTATAGGTTTCGGGCCGGTGGCCGATGGCCGAATAGAACGAGCGCCCCCGACCGACGCAGCGGGTCCAGGCGATGGGGTGGTCGCCCATGCGCAGGTTCTGGCCCATCGATTCGGGCTTGTAGGTGCTCTCGTCGAGCGTCGCGATGACAGTGGCGCCGGTCGCGCGAGGGCTGGTGCGGAACGAATACCATTCGTCCTTCATCGTCCATTCGGCGGGCAAGGCCTTGGCGATGGCGTGGTCCCTTGCCTCAACAACGACCCGCGCGTCCTGGAACTGCGGGTTCATCGGATGGCCGATGAAGCGCGCCCCGATCAGGGTGTCGACGTACCAGTCCCAGAAGTAGATGAAGTCACCCGCCGAGCCATGCACGCCGACAAAGGCGCCGCCACGATTGATGTAGTTCTCGAAAGCGCGGCGTTGCGACAGGGTGAGGACGTCGCCGCTGATATTGTTCCATACCACCACGTCGAAGCGGCGCAGGGTGGCGGGATTGAACGCGCCGCCGCTTTCGGTCGCAACGATGTTCCAGCCCTTGCGCTCGGCCAGCGCGATGAAGGCGGCATGGGCGGCCTCGACCGAGGGTGTGTCCTTGAAGCCGTTGATCTTCTCGAACAGCAGCACGCTGGGCCGGCCCGGCCGCAGGGTGAAGCGCGGCACCTGGTTGTCATATCGGGCGCAACGCGCGACGCGATCCTCCGCAGTCACCGGCACCTTCGCCAGCGCAGCGTCGATCTTCGCGAAGTCCGGCAGCTTGTAGGCCGACGGATCGCGGGCGAACCGCGCGCCCATGCCTGCGGCTTCCTTCACGCTGAGGATCGCTGCAAAGCTGGGCGGCGTCTTGCTGGCGAACATCGGCGGCATGGACTTGGTCATGTTCGGCACGACCGAGTCCACCGCCGCGCTGGCGGCAGGGCTCAGGATGATGTCCATCAGCGGGCTGGTCGAAGAAAACGGCCGGTCCCGCAACGGGCAATCGGTCACCGGCCGGGCCATGGCCGGCGAGGCCATGCCCAGCACGGTCACGGCGGCCAGCAATGCGCGGGTAAACAGGCGCATCAGAGTTGCCCTTCTTTCATCAAGTCGGCCGCATGGTTCGCTGCGCGGGCGGAGAGGGCCATGTAGGTCAGCGACGGATTCTGACACCCGCTCGAAGCCATCGCCCCGCCATCGGTGCAAAACAGGTTGGGCACCTCATGCGCCTGATTCCATTTGTTGAGCACCGATGTCTTGGGATCGCGGCCCATGCGCACCGTGCCCATCTCGTGAATGCCCAGCCCCGGAGGCCCGGCCTCCTTGGCCTGGTTCATGACAATGCCGCCCGCCGCCTCGATCATCGCCTTTCCGTCGGCAAGTATCTGTTTGGCCATCTTTGCTTCATTGGGACCCATAGTGCATTCGATGTGCGGGATCGGCATACCCCACTTGTCCTTGCCCGCACCCAGGGTCACACGGTTATCGGGATTGGGCAACATCTCGCCAAAGCCGGAAATGAAGGCAAACCAAGGGCCCAGCTTTCGTGCCGAATTCTTCATTTCAGCACCAAGGCCGGCCTGCCCGCCGCGGGGCTTTCCACCCATGCGCATCACGCCACCCTGATAACCATATCCGCGAACATAACCGTCGCCGTCCTCGGTGACATTACGGAAGCGCGGGATGTAAAGCCCGGTCGGACGACGGCCCTTGTAATAGCTGTCTTTGGGACCATTGGGCATGAACCCGGCGGTCGAGAGCGCATACATATGATCCATCAGGTTGCGCCCAACCTGGTCCGACCCGTTGGCGAGACCGTTTGGATTCTTCTCGTTTGCCGAATTCAGCAGGATATAGGCCGAATTGATCGACGAAGCGTTGAGGAAGACAATCCGGGCTTCGTAGGTGCGGCCCACCCGTGTCTTGCGATCGATCACGCGGACGCCCGAAGCCTTGCCTGTTACCGGATCCTGAATGATCGAGTGCACGATTGCATCGGTCACCAGCGTCAGGTTGTTGGTCCTGCGCGCGGCGGGAAGTGAATTTGTCAGGGTCGAATGCATCGCCCCGAAACTGCAACCGCGCTCGCAGATCGATCGGTTCTGGCAACTCGAACGCCCCAGTTCCTCATGCCAGGGCTGCGCCTGTGACAAATTGGCGGTGCGGCCGATGATCACCCTTCGGGTCGGAAACTTGCCTTCGACCGCCGCCTTGAACTGCTTTTCGGCATCGTTCATCTCGAAGCCAGGCAGGAAATTCTCGCCATCAGGCAACTGCGGCAGCCCGTCGCGATCACCAGATACGCCGACAAATTTCTCCATCTTGTCGTACCAGGGCGCAAGGTCTTCGTAGCGGATCGGCCAATCGCAGCCGAAGCCATCCTTGGCATTGGACTCGAAATCCATCGGTGAGAGACGGTAGCTCTGGCGTCCCCACATGATCGACCGGCCACCGGTGTGATAGCCCCTGATCCAGCTGAACGGCTTGCCTTCGGGCGTGGTATAGGGGTGATCGCTGTCCTTCACCCAATACTTCTTGGTTGCCTCGCTGAACGCGTAGCACTGGCTCTGTACGGCATAGTCGCGATGGGCTTCCTCTTCAGGAACCATCATGTTGTTGGGAAATTCCCAGGGCATCACCATGTCGGTGTAATCCTTGCCGGGATCGACATCGTTGCCGCGCTCCAGCATCAGCACCTTCAGGCCCCGCTCGCACAGTTCCTTGGCGACAATTCCGCCGGACATGCCCGAGCCGATCACGATTGCATCGAATGTCATGGGTCTAACTCCTGATCAGAACGGGCCGCCAGAGGCGAAGGGACGAGTTTCGGGTGTAGCCTTCATCGAAGGCACCCATTTGCCGGGCACATGCTCGTAGATCAGCTCCTGGGTGCAGGCGATTTCGCTGTTGTAGTAGATGTTGATGATCAGGCCCTTCATCCGCACCCAGCCCGGCCGCACTACTGACGGGCCGGCCATCATCGCTTCGAACGCGTTGAGCTTTTCGGTGCTCGGAGGTCCGGCCTTGAGCGCATCGCGATCGAAACCAAGTAGCAGTTCCTTGCGGCGCTCCGGAGTCAGCTGGGCAAAGGGCTTCTTGTCCGCATCCATGGCCATCTGGTCGATGGCCGCGATCTCGCCAAGCAGCTGGGTGCGGTGCGCCGGCGAGGCCCAGTTTCGCAGCAAGCCGTCGAACACGCGTGGCACACCCGCAGCGACTGCCCCCGGGGTATCAGTGACAGGGATGACCGTATCGGCAATAGCGGTAAAGCAGGCGAACTGCAGCGGCGTCAGGAGATTTGCCGAGGCCGCCCGCCGGCGTCGCGGCGCGGCCAGAGCCTCGGCAGGCAGCGAAGCCGCGCCGATCAGCGCAGCGATGCTGGCAATCATGTTGCGGCGGTCGATCGCATCGTATTGGTTCATTGACTGCTCCCTTTCGGAATTCGGTCCGGCATATTAGTTCATATTTTGAAATTAATCCGCTTCATGCCGCATCCCAGCATTCGCGGATGAAGCGATAGCCTTGGGTGTAGACTTCTTCGGGATTGGCGAAGAAATCGCGCCACACCCTTGTAGCAGCCGCCAGTTCGGGCAGCGCCCGGCCGAATGCCTCGATGGTCAGCCAGCCCTGATAGTCGAGCTCCTTGAGCACGGCGATCGCCTCGCGGATCTTAGCATGGCCCCGCCCGGGAGTGCCGCGATCGTTCTCGGAAATGTGGATATGCGAAAGCTGGCCCGATGCGTGGATCGCCTGCAGCGCGGCGATCGGGTCCTTTTCCTCGATATTGGCGTGGAAGGTGTCGTAGAGAATGCCGATGCCGCCTTCTCCCACCCGCGCGGCATAGGCCTCGGCCTGCTCCATGGTATTGAGCAGATAGGCCTCGAAGCGGTTGAGCGGCTCCAGCCCGGCGGCAATCCCGGCCTGGCGCATCAGCGGCAGAACCTGGCGGTGAACCTCGGCGCAGCGATCCAGTTCCGTCTCGCTCGGCGGCTCGCCCGAGAACACGCCCAGCGGCTGGAACCAGGGCCCGGCCATGACCGTGCCGCCCAGCGCATGTGCGCAGCCGATCACGCGTTTCAGGTGCTCCACTGCGCCCGCCCGCGCCGAGGCATCGGGCGAGAGCGGCGAATGGGCCTCGTCGGGAATCAGGGCGACGAAGGTGCGCTCCAGCCCGAGGTCGTCGAGCACCGAGGCCAGCCAGCGGTAGTGCCCCTCGTCCGAAGCATCGAACACCGGGACTTCCACCCCGTCGAAGCCGGTTTCCTTGAGCGCCTTGAGCACAGGCACGTGCTCTTGCGTCACATGCCCGGTCCACAGCAGCAGGTTCATGCCGATCTTCATGGGTGATTACTCCGCCGGAACCGCTGCGGCGGCGCGGCCGCGCCGCTCCACCAGCCACACCGCGCCAAAGATAAAGAACAGCGCGACAGGGATGATCGAGACCGTCTTGAACGAGACCTCGGCGGCATGGACCAGCACTTCGTGCATGCCCGCGCTACCCGCCTTGAGCGCTTCGAAGGCGGCCTGCCCGCCGGCCTTCTCGATCTTGGCGTTGTCATAGATCTTGCCGATTTCCGGCAGGACCAGATAGATCGCCAAGGCGCCCGAGAAGTTGACGATGCCGATGCCCCACGAGCCGCTGCGCGGATAGCGGCGGGCGATGGCGGCGAGCATGGTCGGCCACATGAAGCAGACGCCGAAGGCCCACAGCGTCGCGGCGAACAGCGCCGGGACAGGCGAGCTGGCGGTCGAAAGCAGGTAGAGGCCGATGGCGGCCGGGACCGTGCTCATCCACAGCAGCCCCATGTCCGAAAACCGGTGCTCCAGCGGCCCGGCAAAATGCCGCATGGCGAACATGATCGCCGCGACATAGACGTTGAGCAGCACGCCCTGCATGCCCACCGTCTCGGTGAGTGCGACCTGCACCCAAGCGCCCGGGGCCAGTTCGGTCGAGGCGGTGAGGAACATGATCGCCGGGAACACCCAGAAGCCCGCGTGCCTGAACGGCTCGGCCATCATTTCGCCGAAGGAAATGCCCGCAACCGTGCTTTCGGTCTGCGGGAACTGGTGGAACATGGCCCACAGGCCCAGCAGCAGGCCCGGCACCATGAGCGTTGCGATCAGCGGGCGCCAGCCAAGCCCGGCGCCGAACAGCAGCACGCAAAGCAGGCCGCCGACGATCATGCCGGCCGGCCACCAAGCGTGCAGCACGTTGAGCTTGCCGGTCTTGTCTTCGGCATACATCGTCGTCGTGATCGCGTTGATCGAGCCTTCGGTCGCGCCCCAGCCGAAGCCGGTGAGGATCATGCCGGCGTTGAGCGCCATGTTGACCGCGTCGAAGCCGCCCGCCGAGGGCGCGAAAATGATCAGCGCCGGGCCGCCGACAAAGCAGGCGGCGGCGAACAGGATGATCTTCTTGGCGCCGATCTTGTCGAGCAGCGGGCTGATGACCAGCAGGCTGAGGGCGAAGCCGAGGAAGGCGTTGCCAAGCGCGGTCGCGATCAGTTCGCCCGACTTGGCGCCATGCGTCGGATCGAACAGTTCGAGCTTGATGGCTTCGGACGCGCCGCCGCGAATGGCATTGGCGACCGCTGCCGTGAACAGCGCCAGCACGCTGATCCAGAAGATGGCCTTGTGATTGGCCGGCCTCGTTGTGCCTGTCGGTTTCGTGGTCATCGCTCCTCTCCTCCCTCTCGCCCTGCCTCAGCCGATCCCCAGCACCTTGCGAACGAGGTCCATGTCGGCCCCGGTCCCGGCGAAGTCGTCGAATGCCTTGTCGGCCTTGCGGATCATGTGGCGGGCGATGAATGGCGCGCCCTCGGCCGCGCCCTGCTCGGGGTGCTTGTAGGCGCACTCCCATTCGAGCACCGCCCAGCCGTCATAGCCATGGTGCGTCAGCTTGGTGAAAATCCCGCCGAAGTCGATCTGCCCGTCGCCCAGCGAGCGGAACCGGCCCGGCCGCTCAGCCCAGCCCGAATAGGAGCCATAGACCCCGGCCTTGCCGTTCGGCCGGAACTCCGCGTCCTTGACGTGGAATGCCTTGATCCGCTCGTGGTAGAAATCGATGAATTCGAGATAATCGAGCTGCTGCAGCACGAAGTGGCTGGGATCGTAGAGGATATTGGCGCGCGGGTGGTTGCCGACCGCTTCGAGGAAACGCTCGAAAGTGATGCCGTCGTGCAGGTCCTCGCCGGGGTGCAACTCGTAGCAGGCATTGACGCCGTTCTCGTCGAACACATCGAGGATCGGCTTCCAGCGGCGGGCCAGTTCGGCAAAGCCCTCTTCCACCAGCCCCGCCGGGCGCTGCGGCCAAGGATAGACCGTGTGCCACATCAGCGCGCCCGAGAAAGTCGCGTGGCTGGTGCAGCCGAAGCGGCGGCTGGCCTTGGCGGCGAGCTTGAGCTGGTTCACTGCCCAATCGGTGCGCGCGGCTGCATTGTTGTGATATTGCGGCGGGGCAAAGCCGTCGAACAGGGTGTCGTAGGCAGGATGCGTTGCCACGAGCTGGCCCTGGAGGTGGGTGGAAAGCTCGGTCACTTCCACGCCGTTGGCCTGGCAGATGCCTTTGACCTCGTCGACGTAGTCCTGGCTTTCCGCCGCCTTTTCGAGATCGAACAGCCGCCCGTCCCAGGTCGGCATCTGCACGCCCTTGTAGCCATGGCCGCCCATGTACTTCGTGATCGCGTCGAGCGAGTTGAACGGGGCTTCGTCGCCGGCGAACTGGGCGAGGAAGATGGCTGGGCCTTTCATGCGTATCCTTTCAGAGATCCACCCAGACCGCGCCGCCGCGGCTGGATTCAAGGCAGGCATCAAGGAAGCGCATGCCGCCCATGGTGTCTTCCATGGTGGCAAAGCCGGGCTCGTCGCCCGTTGCTGGAACACCGCGAAGGTGCTCCCCGAATGCCCGGTAGATGTTGGCGAAGGCCTCCAGATAGCCCTCCGGATGACCGCCCGGCGTGCGCTGGAGCGCGAGGATATCGGCCGGGTAATAGGCGCGGTTGGCGCCGGCGTGCCAGATTTCGGTCGGCTTGTCGCGATAGCCGATGCGCATGGTGTTGGGCTCTTCCTGCCGCCAGTGCAGGCCCGCCTCGTCGCAGTACACGTCGATGGCGAGGTCGTTGATATCGCCGACCAGCACCTGGCTAGCGGTCAGCGTGCCCTTGCCGCCGCCGGAGAGGCGGAACAGCGCGGCGCCGTCATCGTCGATGAAGCGGCCGGGGAGCATGGTCAGCTCCGCGCAGATCGAGGTGATCCGCTCGCCGGTGATGAATTCGGCAAGGTTCGCCGCATGGGTGCCGATGTCGCCAAAGGCCCCGGCCGAGCCCGAGCGCTTGGGATCGACGCGCCATTCGGCCTGCTTGTTGTCGACAAGGTCCTCGGCCCGCGAAAGCCAGTCCTGCGTATACTTG
>JAYRPK010000067.1:0-1665 GCA_041911195.1 Novosphingobium sp.
CGTAGTCGAGTGCCAGCTGGGGCGTGGGAAACTCGTGCGAATAGCTCTCGGCCAGTCTGGCGGCGATCTCCGCCAGATTGCGCTTGCCGTCGATCAGCTTGATGCAGGCTCGATCGATTTCCTGGCGCGGGTCGGTCCCGGCGCCGGCTCCTGTCGCATGGCGCCGGCCAGCAGGGCATCGATGGTCTCGGGGCTCGGCATGTCTTTTCACCGCAAAGCAGACGGCGCCCAGCCGATCAATCCCCAAATCCAACAGCGGGTGCCGGCTGGTGCGGCTCGAGCAGGGCCGAATCGCGGCAATCGAGGATCGCGGAAAAACGGGGTTTGACGCAATTTTGCCGAATTCACCCTTCATTCAGCGGCCAAATCCGAAATCGGACGCGTGAACCCAATGGACCTTTCCCGGCAAATTCCCTAATCGGCGCCGCCGGTTGTCCAGCCTTCCTACCCTCCCTTCTAGCCATGGACCTTTCGCAATGACCTTGCCGAGACGTTTCCGCGCCGCTGCCCTGGCGGCAGCCGTACTGATGACGCCGTTCGGACTGGCCTCTTCAGCACATGCAAGTGCCCCGCCGGGATGCACCGGCACGCCCAGCGACACCTGGCTGTTCGTTACCGCGACCGGCCTGCGCAACGGCACCGGCCTGCTGGCCGTCACTCTCTACGAAGACAAGTCGAACAGGTTCCTCGTCCGCAACGGATCGCTTTATGTCGGCCGGGTCCAGGCTTCCGCCGGAACCACCCGCGCGTGCATTTTCGTCCCCCGCCCGGGTGTCTATGCCCTGGCGCTCTATCACGACGAGAACGCCAACCAGAAGTTCGACCGGTCAGGCCTGGGCCTGCCCGCCGAAGGCTATGGCTTTTCCAACAATCCGCCGACGCTGGCGGGCCTGCCCTCGTTCCGCTCGGTGCGGCTCAATGTGCCGCGCAGCGGCCTGGCGACCACCGTGCAGATGAAATATCCCTGAGGAGTTTTTTCCGAATTCGCGAAAGGGCGAATTCGGATGCAGCACCGGCCCGCTCCCCCGCCCGGCCACCCAACGATAGTACCCTATGGGTGGCCGGGCGGGGGAGCGGGCCGGTGCCGCAACCACGTGAGTGGAAAATCAAGCGTAGATTTCGGTGAGCCTGGCCGGAGCCTCGGCCTCGGCCAGGGCATGGGCGCGCGGGTCATCGACGTCGAGCCACCAGGCATCGCCGATATCCATGGTCGCCGCGCGGCCGGCATCGGCGAGCAGCTGCATGCCGTCAGACAGGCTGCCCGACTTGCCCTGGCCAATCGCGGTCTGGATCGCGCGGGCCAGTTCCGGCGTCGCCAGGAAGGCCCCGCAATCGACCGCGTCGTATTCCGGGATGTTCTTGCCGATCATGTCGATCCGCCCGTCGGCATCGGTCTTGACCCAGGTCGCGTCTTCGGGATCGACCAGCGGATTATCGATGCGCCGATCGATGGCGAGCGTCACGCCCCGGCTCTTGGTACCGGTGCGGGCCAGCCGGTCAAGGATGCCGCCGGAGAAGATATGGTCGGCCATCATCAGGAGGTAATCTCCCTCGATGCGCGCCGCGCCGGCGACCACCGAATAGCCATTGGGCGTCGACCAGTGCTGCAGCCTTTCGGAGACCACCGGGATGCCCATGCGCTGTGACAGCGAGGGCAGGAACTTC
>JAYRPK010000068.1:0-6451 GCA_041911195.1 Novosphingobium sp.
CGAAATGCGGAAATCGCTATCGCCGCCGACATTGCCGGTGTTGGCGATGATCTTGAACTTCGACATGCCCAAATTGCCGCCGCCGGCATCGATCCTGACGCTGGCTTCCGCCGAGGGCTTTTTGGTGACGAAGTTGATCGCGCCGCCCGTGGTGTTGCGGCCGAACAGGGTGCCTTGCGGCCCGCGCAGCACTTCGACGCGCTCGATATCGGCGACTTCGAAGCTCAGCGCCGACGAGCGGGCGAGGTAGACGCCATCGAGATAGATGCCGACGGGCGAATCGAAGCCCTGGGTTTCGTCGGCCGCCGTCGGAATGCCGCGGATCGCGATGACCGCGGCCGTGCCGCTGGTCGTGCCGCCGACCGCGTTGACGTTCGGCGCGATGGCGCTCAGTTCCTTGGCTTCGCTGATGCCGCGCAGTTCAAGCTGCGTTGCGGACACCGCCGAAATCGACAAGGGCGTAGTCTGCAGGTTTTCCTCGCGCTTCTGCGCGGTAACAACGATGTCTTCCAGCTTGCCGGCATCGGCCGCATCCTGCGCCAGCGCAGGCGTGGACATTAGGCCCGCCGCCAGGGCGACGCCGGCAGCTTGCACGAACAGTTGCGTTTTCCTCATTTCAATACTCCCCTGGCCTCCGGAGCCGAGGCCCCTCTCGCGCGATATTGACGATACAACTTTACGCGAATCGTCGTCAATGACGCGCTCGTATAAAATTTTGCGTAATGACGCAAGCGCGGTGCATCGCTTTTGCGTATTGTGCAACTGCTCTTCAGCTGGTCGTGCGGCCTGCCGCCTCGAGTTGGCTCATGTCGAGCGGCCGTAGGGCGCAAAGCATGCCGAACCAGCGGCGCGGAAGCAGGGTTTCCTCGCGGTCCCGCTCGGCCAGGGCCTGGACGTCGCGGCGGTGCTGTTCGATCAGTTCGGCAAGCCGCGCCGCGCCCTGGGCCGACAGCTTGACCACTTCGGATGCGTAGATCGCATCGTCCGCGGCGAAATCCATGGCCATGAATTGCCGCTTCATGTGCTGCTCGAACAGGCTGCGCATCGGCGTCTTGCGCCAGATGATCGCGCGGTCGACCAGCGGCCTGACCTTGCCCCCGGGCAGGCGATCGATCAGTGCCAGCCGCTCGAGCCGGGACAGCGCCAGGTCCATCGTCGCGGCGGGCACCGAGAAGTCGGCCACGATTTCCTCCGGCGTGTTGCCGCCCAGGATCGTCATGAACAGGAAGGACAGGAAGATGTCGCTGCTCAGCGCGCGCTCCTGCGCCAGGGTGAGCTCCTGCGCGAGGCCGGAAGAGGGCCCCTCCGCCTCGCGCGCCAGCTCGGCCAGGGTCACGCCGCAGAGGCCGGCGAGCACGTCGAGCTTGTCGAGCGTCAGGCCCTTGCCGGCGAGCCAACGCTTGGCTGTCGCCTCGCCGACTCCCAGCTCCCCGGCCAGCCGCCGCGCCGTCCACCCATTACGCCGCAAATGCAGGCGCAGGGCGGCGAGCAGGGCGGTGCTGTTGCCAACGGATCGCATGACGATCCTCATGGGATCATGAAACGATCCGATTTTCAAGCCGCGATTCCCGGCTTTTTCGACTTGCCATTACGCTGCGCGCAATTCGAAAAGAGGGAGATACAAATTGAGCGACATTCTTATCAAGGGCGGCACGGTCGTCGATGGGACGGGCGCCAATGGCTTTCCGGCCGACGTGCGCATTGCCGCGGGCACCATCGTTGAACTGGGCGAGAACCTCGAGCCGCGCGGCGAGCGGGTGTTCGATGCGAGCGGCTGCTACGTCACGCCCGGCTTCATCGAGAGCCATACCCATTATGATGGCACCATGTGGTGGCAGCCCGATCTCGATCCGCTGCCTGGCTACGGCGCCACCACCATGATCATGGGCAACTGCGGCTTCTCGCCCGCGCCCCTGCATCCCTACATGCCTGCCCAGCGGGAAATGATCGGCATCTTCTCGTTCTTCGAGGACATCCCGATCGATCCATTCTTCCAGAACCTACCGTGGGACTGGAACAAGTGGTCCGAATACCGCGCCTCTGCGGAGCGCAATGTCCAGGTCCCGCTCAACTATGCCGCCTATGTCGGCCACATCGCCATCCGGCTTGCCGCGATGGGCGTCGAGGCATGGGAGCGCGAGGCCACGCCGGCGGAGATAACGCGGATGTGCGAGTTGCTCGATGACGCGCTGGCCGCCGGCGCGCTGGGCCTTTCCGACAACATGCATGACCATGACGGGCAGAACCGCCCCGTTCCGACGCTCAAGGCCAACGACGCGGAGTTTTCCGCTCTGTTCGATGTCATGGAGCGCTATCCCGACTGCTGCTATCAGGTCATCGTCGATACCTTCATGCGGATGACCGGGCCGGCCAATCTCGAGCGGCTGGCCAAGCTGCTCGGCGGCCGCAAGATCAAGGTCCAGATCGCCGGGGCCGTGCCCACGCTCGAATTCCAGAAGCCGATCTTGCCGGCGATGCAGGAATCGGTCCGCCAGATGCGCGAAGCCGGGGTGGACGTCTGGCCGGGCTTTGCCCATGTTTCGCCGACCTCGACGCTGAGCCTGGTGAAGTCGCTGATCTTCGCCCAGTCGAATGACTATGTCTGGCATGAAGTCGTGCTGGAGGACGATCATCACAAGAAGGCGGCGCTTCTCGCCGATCCGGAGTGGCGTGCCCGGGCCCGCGAAAGCTGGGACACCCAGGCCTGGGATCACTCCCCGCTCAAGAATCCGCAGGAGCTCTTCCTGCTCGATAGCGAAAACGGCGCTGGCCCGCTCAATATCACGTTGAAGGAATATGCCGACAGCCGCGGCCAGCACCGCTCCGATGCCATGGCCGACTGGATCCTGGCCAACGGGACGCGCTCCACGGTGCACATGGCCCCGTTCCCCAAGGACGAGGCCCTGACTGTCGAACTGATGAAGGATCCCAGAACGGTCGGGAACATCTCCGACGCGGGCGCGCACCTGCAGATGCTGTGCGGTGGCGGCGAAAACGCGCTGCTGCTGACCAAATATGTCCGCGAGGAGAAGGCGATCACGCTCGAGCAGGCGGTCAACATCATGACCGGCAAACTTGCCCAGCACTTCAACCTGCTCGATCGAGGTGTCATCGCGCCGGGCATGCGGGCCGACATAGCGGTCTTCAATCTCGACGAGATTGGCTACCGCCAGATGGTGAAGGCGCACGACGTGCCCGATGGCAAGGGCGGCACCACCTGGCGCTTCACCCGTCCGCCGATGCCGACCCGGCTCACCCTGGTCAACGGCGTGCCGACATTCGAGAACGGGGCCTATACCGGCGCCAAGCCGGGCAAGTTCATTTCGCCTGCCGTAAACGAAAACGCGGCTCTGGCGGTTGCAGCGGAGTAAGGATGATGGAAGTTACCGTAGGCGCCGGCGAGCGCGAATATTTCAACGGAGCGATCAAGCGCGTCGAGACCGAAAGCTCTGTGCTGATCAGCAATTCGAAATACCTCAACCACTCGGAGCTGCGCGGCCTGATCGCGCAGGAGATGCTGCGGCGTAACGGTGCGGACCTGCCCAACACCGCCTACATCCCCGAAGTGGCGCAGATCCTGATGATGCTCGAGGATTTCCCCCGCATCATGCAGCTGTTCGAGGAAGAAAAGGCGCGCCTGCCCCTGTTCAGGGAGTGGTGCGACAAGCGGGCGCTGGCCGATTTCAAGAAGCATGAAGTCGAACACTGCAAGCCCGGCACGCTGGGCGCGGCGCTCCATGATTTCATGGTCAACAGCGGCTACGAGCTCGACATCTTCTACCGCGAAATCCAGGTGGTGAACGACTTCACCTATTACCTGCGCCAGACGGCGGTGACACACGATATCGAGCACCTCGTGACCGGCTTCGGCCCCAACCACGGCGGCGAAGTGGCGCTGCTCACCGCCAACATGCATTCCAAGTTCCGCTACTATCACCCGGAGCTGGCCAACTTCTTCAATCGCATCCAGTCCTATCTCAAGGCCAAGACGATCATGAAAGACGGCCTGCACTATCCCGAGGCCATGGCGATCAATCTCGAGGCCGAGTTCCGCGGGGCCGAGCAGGGGCGCAACTGGAAGTATCCCATCCAGCTCGCACCCTGGCGCGACTGGGTGGACCGACAGATCGACGACATTCGCGAGGAACTGGGCATCACCCCGGTGCCCGCGCCGGACCTCTGGGCCGATACCAATCGCCTGTGCAACGAGAACGACCCCAACTGGGGCGAGCCCCTGCTGGAAGCGGCCGAATAGGCCCGGCCCCCGGGCGGCAGGCCTGGCCGCCGCCTGGGCCCTCCGCAGCTCTCTGCGCAAATGGACATTTGCGTTTTGGTTTGACACAAGTTTGCGTATGAAATAACCAATTTCATAACGCAAAGGACTGTGGGAGAGCAAAATGCGCGGTTTGCAGGGCAAGGTCGGCATCATCGCCGGCGGCGCACGCGGGATCGGGGCGGCGACGGCCAGGCGGCTGGCGGAAGAAGGGGCCAACGTCGTCATCGGCGACCTGCTCACCGATCTCGCCGACGAGGTCGCCCAGGCGATCACCGCTGCGGGCGGCAAGGCGATCGCTGTCGGGCTCGACGGCACCGATCCGGCGTCGCAGGCCGCCATCGTCCAGGCGGCGCTCGACACCTACGGGCGGCTCGACATCTATCACTCCAACCTCGCGGGCGGCACCGAGGGCGACAACGACGCGCTCGATTGCCCGGTGGAAGTGCTGGAAAAGAGCTTCGCGATCAACACCAAGAGCCATTTCCTGGCGACCCAGGCGGCGCTCCCGGTCATGCTCGAGCGTGGCGGCGGGGCGATGATCTACACCTCTTCGGGCGCGGCCACGGGCGGGGCAGCCTGGCAGGTCGCCTATCCGATGACCAAGAACGCGATCCATGCCCTGGTCCGCCACGTCGCGGCAAAATGGGGCAAGAATGGGATCCGGGCCAACGGCGTCAGCCCCGGCGTGGTCCTTACCGAAGCGGTCAAGCAGCACCTCACCGACGATTACGTCGAAATCGCGCTCAAGGGCGTGCCGCATACCCGCCTCGGCCAGCCCGAGGACATTGCCGCCGCCGTCGCCTTCCTCGCCTCCGACGATGGCGAGTGGGTCAACGGGCAGGTCTGGCACGTCAACGGCGGCATGATCAAGCGTGACTGATCGCAGCGCGACGCGGCTCACAAAGAGCTGGCTGGTGCTGGCGCTGCTGCTCGGCATCGCCATGCTCAACTTCGCCGACCGCTACCTGCTGTCGGGGCTGGTGCAGCCGATCAAGAGCGAGTTCGCCCTGTCGGACGGGTTCATGGGCCTGCTGCTCGGCCCGGCCTTCGCCTTGCTCTATGCCGTTTTCGCCATACCCATCGCCCGCATCGCCGATCGCACCTCGCGCATCGCCGTGCTGGCGGCTGGCTGCGCGATCTGGAGCCTGTTTACCGCGCTCACCGCCTTTGCCCAGGACGGGACCACCCTGGCCATCGCCCGAGTCGGCGTCGGCATCGGCGAAGCGGCCTACCAGGCACCGAGCGCCGGCCTCATCGCCGCCTACTTCGCGCCGCAACAGCGCGGCAAGGCGCTCGCGCTGGTCAGCACGTCGATCTACATTGGCCAGATCATGGGCATGGCCGGCGGCCCGGCCATCGCCGCGCAGTTCGGCTGGCGCGCCGCCTTCGAATTGCTGGGAGTGGCAGGCATCGTCGTTGCTGCAACCGCATTCCTGATCATCCGCGAACCGCCCAAGGCGGCCGGGAGCGCGCAGGAAGAAGTGCCGCTGATGACCCTGGCGCGGGTGCTGGTCGGCTCGGCCAGCATGCGCGCGATGACCTTCGCGCTCGCTTTCGGAACGCTTTCGGGCGTCACATTCGGCATGTGGGGACCGGCACTGTTCCAGCGCGCCTATGGCCTTACCACTGCCGAGGCGGGCACCATGTTCGGCCTTTCCTTCGGCCTGCCGGGCCTGGTCGGCATGCTCGGCTTCGGCGTACTCGCCGACAGGATGGCGCGGACGGGGATGCATCGCCCGCTCAACCTGGCCGCAGGCGCGCTTGCCGCCGCCACCGCCTTCGTCATGATCGCCACCTGGATGCCCAGCGTCGGGCTTGCCAAGCTCGCCGCGATACCCTCGGGCCTGCTCGGTGGTGGCTGGTCGGTGGGAATCGTCGCCAGCCTGCAATACATGCTCCCGGAGAGATATCGCAGCACCGGCACTGCGCTGGCGCTGCTGATGATGAGCATGTTCGGCAATCTCATCGGCCCGTGGGTGGCCGGGATCGTCAGCGATCACGTGGCGGGCGAAGGGGCGCAAGGCCTGCGCATCGGCCTGAGCCTGCTGGTTCCGACCGGCTTCATCGGCGCCTGGCTCGCCTGGCGCGCCGGCGCGACGCTCGAGGCCGACCGGGAACGATTGGCTTAGTATCTGATCCGAAACTACCGTTTCGGATCGTTCGGCACCGGCCCGC
>JAYRPK010000069.1:0-11565 GCA_041911195.1 Novosphingobium sp.
CGGCAATCGCGTGCAGCATGCCCTGCGCGCCTTCACCCCGCGCGACCAGCGGGCGATCAAGGCGGCGGCGGAAACCTTTAGGATCAACCCCGATCTCGATGTCGCGACGGTCATCACCGAACTGAGGGTGGGCGAGGCGCTGGTCTCGATGCTCGACGACGACGGCGCGCCGGGGATCGTCCAGCGCACCCTGATCGCGCCGCCGCATTCGCGCCTCGGCCCGGTGAGCGACAAGGAGCGCGCGATAATCCAGTCGATCAGCCCCTTCGGCGGCAAGTACGACACGCCGGTCGACCGCGAATCGGCTGCCGAGGTCTTGGCCCAGAAGGCGCAGGACGCCGCCGCGGCGGCCCAGGTGGTCGAACAGCAGGGTGTCGAGGCGCAGCGTGCCCAGCCCAGGCAGACGCAAAGCATGTGGGAGAAGGCGACCAAGGCGGCCATGGGCGCGGCGGCAGCATCGGCCGGAACCATGATCGCGCGCAGTGTGACCGGCCGCAAGTCGAGCGCATCGCCGGTTGCCTCGGCCGCAACCGCCATCGCCGGATCGCTCGCCACTTCGATCGGCGGCGGCGCATTCGGCCGGTTCGCGCGCGGCCTGCTGGGCGGATTGCTTCGCTGAAGGGTCAGCATTCCGCCCTGACTGCGGCCGTGCTGGCCCTGGCGCTGGGTTGCGCGGGTTCGGCATATTGCGCAGAGGCCGCCGCTCCGCGCCCGGCCCAATCGGCCCCGGATGTCCCCGAAGGGAAGCTCCCCGACACGGTGCAGCCGCTCGCCTACCGGCTCGACCTGACCATCGACCCCGCGCAGGAACGCTTTTCCGGCAAGGTCCAGATCGACGCGCGGCTGAATGTTCCGGCCAGCACAATTGCCCTGCATGGCCGCGATCTAGCCATGCACCGTGCCACTGCGACCACCGGCGGCAAGACGCTCGCAGGCACCTGGCGGCAGGCCGATCCCACCGGCGTCGTCCTGCTGACCTTTCCTGCCGTGCTTGCCGCAGGCCCGGTGACGCTGTCGTTCGAATACGACGCTCCGTTCAATCACAACCCTTCGGGCATGTTCCGCACCCAGGTCGGCTACGACTGGTATTCCTGGACCCAGTTCGAATCGATCGACGCGCGCGCCGCCTTCCCCAGTTTCGACGAGCCACGGTTCAAGACTCCCTTTGCCGTCACCCTGCGCACCCGCCCGGGACAGATGGCGATCAGCAATGCGCCGGAAATGTCCAGCACGGTGGAAGGCGCGCTGCAGGTCCACCGCTTCCAGCCAAGCCTGCCCATGCCGACTTATCTCGTCGCGATGATGACGGGGCCCTTTGCCGTCACTGCCGGAGAGGCGCCGGCCAATGCGCTGCGCGCCAAGCCCCTGCCGCTTCGAATCGTCTCGACCAAGCCCAATGCCGAGCGACTGGCCTTTGCGCTGCAGGGCACCAGGGAAATCCTCGAGAAGCTCGAAGCCTATTTCGGCGAACCCTTCCCCTATCCCAAGCTCGACCAGATCACCGCGCCAATCATGCCGGGCGCGATGGAGAACGCGGGCGCGGACCTCTATCAGGATTCGATCCTGGTGCTCGACGACAAGTCGCCGGTCGTCCAAAAACGCGAATTCGGCATGATCGTCAGCCATGAGCTCGCGCACCAGTGGTTCGGCGATCTGGTGACCCCGGTCTGGTGGGACGACATCTGGCTCAACGAAAGCTTCGCCAACTGGATGGGCTATCGCATCGGCCAGGAATGGCGGCCCGAACTCCAGATCGGCGCAGGCGCGGTCAGCGAAGGCTTCGCCGCGATGAACACCGACGCGCTGCTGGCGGGAAGACCGGTGCGCCAGCCCATTCGCACCAACAACGAGATCGATGCCGCCTTCGATGCGATCACCTATGGCAAGGGCGGTCATGTCATCGCGATGATCGCCGGCTTCATGGGCGATGCGCAGTTCCGCGACGGTGTGCGCCGCTACCTTGCCGCAAGGCGGCACGGCAATGCCACCAGCGATGATTTCTTCGCCGCCCTTGCCGACGAGGGCCACGATCCCCGGATCATCGCCGCCATGCGCAGTTTCACCGACCAGCAGGGCGTGCCGCTGCTGAAGTTCGAGCGGAGGGGGCTTGGCTACGAGGTGCGCCAGAGCCGCTATGCGCCGCTCGGCACCACGGCGCCCGCCACGCGCTGGACGATCCCCGTCTGCACGCGCCAGGGCGAGACCCGCCAGTGCACGCTGATGGACGGCGAAAGAATGTTTCTGCCTGCCGATGGCAAGCAGGTCCCGTTCCCCAACGCCGGTGGCACTGGCTACTATCGCTTCGAGCTTTCCCGGCGCGACTGGGACCAGCTTATCGAGACCGCCGATCGCCTGCCCGCCGGCGAAGCGCAGGCCCTGGCCGATTCGCTGGTGGCCAGCCTGCGCGCCGGCCGCACTGATACCCGGCAGCTTCTCGAACTCGCCAGCAAGCTGGTGCGCAATCCCGACAGCCATGCCTTCAGCGCGGGTTCCAGCATCATCGGCGCACTGGCCGGGGCGGAATTGATCGATCAGCTCGCAATCGAGCGCTATCGCAGCTTCGTTGCCAAACTATTCAGGCCGATCTTCGCCGAAGAGGGCTTCGATCCGCGCCGCGACGCCTATGCGGGCGAGGATCCGGAAAAGTCGCTGCGCCGGGCCATAGCCGTGGTCCGGCTCGCCGATACCGAGCGCGACAAGCAATTGCGCGGGAAATTGCGCGACGCGGCGGCGGCGCTGCTCGCCGAAGATCGCGATGCGCTCGACCCGGCCTGGTACGATCTCGCCTTCGATGTCATGGTGATGGACGGCGGCAAGCAGGCGGCCCAGCAACTGCTCGAAAAGGCGCTGCCCTCGCAGGATTCCGAATTCCGCCTCGCCGCGCTCAATGCCGTGGCCAGCAGTGGCAATCTGGATGTCGCCAACTGGCTGCTCAACGAGCTCAAGGATGCGCGCGTGCGGCCGAGCGAGCAGCGCCTGTTGCTGCGCGGCGTGATCACGACCGGGCGCACCCGCGAAGTGGGCTATCGCTGGCTGCGCGCGCACCTCGACGAGTTGACGAGCGGCAGCGACGGCATCTTCTTCTCCGCCCGGCTGCCCCAGCTGCTCGGCGGCTTCTGCTCGGGCGCCCGCGCCAACGAGTTCATCCGCGAACTCAGGCCGATGTTTGCCGGCAAGCCGGGCGCGCTCGAGCTGGAGCGCGCCATCGAGCGGGTGCGCAATTGCGCCATGCTGCGTTCCGCCCGGCTGGCCGAAGTGTCGGAGGCGATCGTCCGATTGAGGTGAATCAGCTGGCGGGCAGGCGAAGCTCGACCGTGAGGCCCAGGACCGCGCCATCGGCACCGCAGCGGTTGGCCAGCACCAGGCGGCCGCCGTGCTGTTCGGCAATGGCCCGCGCCAGGGCGAGGCCCAGCCCGGCTCCGCCAGTGGCGCTGTTGCGCGATGGCTCGCCCCGGGTGAACGGCTCCAGCATGCGGGCAATGTCGCAATCGGGAATGCCGGGACCGTCGTCCTCGATCCGGATCACCGCATCGGCCCCTTCGCGCAGCAGCGATACGCGCGCCACCTTGCCATAGCGAAGGGCATTACCGACCAGGTTCCTGATCGCACGGCGCAGCCAGGTGGCACGCACCGGCAGCACCATGCGCTGCGCTTCGTCCAGCGTCACCGGTTCGCCCAGATCCTCGTATTCCTCGACCACCGAAGCGGTCAGCGCCAGCAGTTCGGTGGGCTCGAGCGGATCGCGCGCGCGCCCGGCCCGGGCCAGCGACAGGATATCGTCGAGCGACCGGTTCATGTCCTCGATGGTCGCGGCAAGGCGGGCGCGTTCCGTGTCGCTTTCGACCGATTCGATGCGCACGCGCAGGGCCGCCAGCGGCGTCTTGAGGTCGTGGCCGATGGCGCCCAGCATCACGTCCTTCTCGTCGAGCAGGCCGGCGATCCGGTCTTCCATGGCATTGTGGGCGGAAATCAGCCGGCGAATGTCCTCCGGGCCTTCGGGCGAGAGCTGGCCGTCCGGATCACGCGTTGCGGCGAACTGCTCCATCCGCGTGGTCAGCGCGGCCAGCGGCCGGGTGATCCGGCGCAGGATGAACGCGATCGCGCCGACCAGCACGGCATAGATGAACAGGGTCTGCCCGATCAGCGACCACAATAGCCCCTGCCTGCCGGGTGGCTCGATCACGCGGGCGACCAGCCAGCCCTGGTTCCCCTGCAAGTGAATGCCCGCCACCAGCTCGGAATCGGGTTGCGGTCCTTCCGGACTGTGCCGCGAACTTTTCCAATTGAGGAGCCGCTGCATCGCCTGTGCATCGCCAGCGATTTCGCGCCTGACCACCACCAGGCCATCCACGGAAAGATCCTGCGATTCAAGAATGTCCCGCAGCAATTCCTCGGCCCGGGCATCGCGGCCTTCGCCCTGCCGCTGTGGCGATTGGGACGTGCGTTCCAGCCAGAATTGACCCCTTTCGCGATGGTGTGCTTCAAGTGATTCCTCTGGGTTGCGCGTCGCCCTGAGCAACCGCATCGCCGCCTGGTGGACCATGCCGGCCTCGCGAAGGCCCGATTGCGCGCGATAGACCAGAACCGCCCCGATGGCCTGGGCCAGCAGCAGCGCCAGGGCGACTGCCACCAGCATCTGGCGCGTCAGGCTGGTCGCTCGGAGCCTAGGCTTCACCCCGCCTCCACTGAGACGCGCCGGACGTCGGCGGCGAGCATGTAGCCCCCGCCCCAGACCGTCTGGATCAACTGGGGATTGCGGCTGTCGACCTCGATCTTGCGACGCAGGCGGCTGATCTGGTTATCGACCGCGCGGTCGAACAGGTGCGCCTCGCGGCCCTGCACCATGTCGAGCAACTTGTCGCGATCGAGCACCTGGCGTGGATGCTCGACGAAGGCCATCAGCAGTCGGAATTCGGCCGAGGAAATCGAAACAACTGCACCTTGAGGATCGATCAGCCGCCGCTTGAGCGGATCGAGCCGCCAGCCATCGAATTCATAGGGGGTGTCTTCGACGCTTGCGGGTTGCGCCCCCCGCGCTGCGCGGCGCAGTACGGTGCGGATGCGGGCGACGAGTTCGCGCGGTTCGAAGGGTTTGACGACATAATCGTCGGCGCCGATTTCCAGTCCGACGACGCGATCGGTCGCCTCGCCCTTGGCGGTGATCAGGATGACCGGGATATCGTGCGTCTCGACCAGGTGCCGGCACAGCGAAAGACCGTCCTCGCCGGGCATCATGATGTCGAGCAGGACGATATCGGGCCGCATATCGCGCAAGCGGCTGCGCGCCTGGGCGGCGCTCTCGGCCTCTGTTACCGAAAAGCCCTGGCGCGTCAGGTAGGCGCAAAGCGGTTCGCGCAGCGTCGGCTCGTCATCCACAAGCAGCAGGCTTGCCGATGACGAATCGCGCATGATCGAAATGGCCCTGCTCAGTTGGTCTTGGGCGGCGTGGCAGCGCCACCGGGCGCACCCATTCCATGGCCGTGCATACCGCCATGGCCGCCCATTTGGCCGTGCATCCGCTCACGCATGGCTGCATGGCCTGCGCGGCGTTCCTCGGGCGTAATGGTGCCGTCCTTGTTGGTATCGACCTGGTCGAAGTGTTGGAGGAAAGCCGTATTGAATTCGTCCCTGGTGACAGCGCCATCCTTGTTGGCATCGGCCATGCGCACCATCATTCCGCCCATGCGGTGCATGCCGCGGGCATGGCCACGCATGCCCATGCCCGGGCCGCCCATGTCATGGCCACCCATGCCGGCGCCATGTCCCTGGTGGCCTGCACCACCGCCACCGGGACCGCCGCCCATCGGGCGCTCCATCCGGGCATTGACGAATTCCTCGCGGGAAACCTGCCCGTCGTGGTTGGCGTCGAGCCGTTCGAACATGGCCGTCCGATGCGCAGTGCGGCGCGCATCGCGATCGCTGGCGTCGATCTTGCCGTCCTTGTTGGCATCGAGCCGATCGAACATCTGACCGGCCGATTCCTGCGCCTGGGCGCGCATTACCGGTCCAGGTTCACCCCACCCCTTGCCCGGCTGGCTGGCCTGCCCGGCCAATGCTGCACCGCCGGCGCCTAGCGCTGCAATTGCAAGGGCCACAGTGAAATTGTTCATAAAAGACGCTCCGGATGGGATTTGGGGAGGGGATGTGGAAGCCGCCAAGCCGAAGGCTTAGGGAAGGGGGGATGTCGCCAAGGCCAGTGCGGCTTCCGAGACCGGGTATAGGGCCAACCTGTCGCGCAATTATGCCGATTGGGAACGAAATTGTCGTAATTTGTCGCAGAATCGGCAAATCATTCACCCACCGGCAAGCCGCTGGCCCTGGCTTAGCCGCCCTGGCTACCCGCCCATCGACACCGCATTCATCTTGTTGCCGTCGTGATCGCGCCAGTAGGCGACGTAAAAGCCATTGTCGCGTACGCCCGGAGGGCCTTCGCAGGTGCCGCCCTGGGCCAAGGCGGCGGCATGCATGGCATCGACCGCCGCCCGGTCGGCCACGCCGACGGTCGCCATCGTGCCGTTGCCGTTGGTCGCAGGCTCGCCATTATAGGGCAGCGTCACGGCGAAGCCCGCGCCCTGGCCCTGGCTGCCATAATAGATCGACCGTTCGCTCTGGCCGGTACGGGCGTGGCCGGCGGCGCCCATCACCGCGTCATAGAAGCGTCCGGCCTTCTCGAGGTCGCGGGTTCCGAAGCATGTATTGACGATCATGGCATACTCTCCTGTTCCAATCGGTTCATAGTGGCGCGCATTGCGCTTCGAGCCAAGCCCTTGCCTCACCTTCTAGCTGCGGGCCGATCACTTCCAGCACGCGGGCGTGATAGGCATTCCACCAGGCCACTTCCTCGCGCGTCAGCAGCGCGCAATCGACCAGCCGCCGCTCGATCGGCACATGGGTGAGCGTCTCGAAGCCGTAGTATTCGCCTTCCGCACCCTGGATCTCGCGCCGTTCGACCAGCAGCAGGTTCTCGGTGCGGATGCCGTAAGCCCCGGGCATGTAGTAGCCCGGCTCGTTAGAGAGGATCATGCCGGGCAGCAGGTCCTGCTCCGTGCCCATTTGCCCGCCGCGCGGCTTGGCGATGCGCTGGGGGCCTTCGTGGACCGAAAGGAAGCTGCCGACGCCGTGGCCCGTGCCATGCTGGTATTCGAGTCCCGCCTGCCACAGGAACTGCCGCGCCAGCACGTCGAGCTGGCTGCCGATGGTGCCCTTGGGAAACACCGCACGGCTGAGCGCCGCCATGCCCTTGAGCACGCGGGTGAAGCGGTCGCGTAGTTCGGCCGGGGGCTCGTCGGGCCCGATCCAGACGGTGCGGGTAAGATCGGTGGTGCCGTCGGGATACTGGCCGCCGGAATCAACGAGGTAGACCGAGCCCGGCTCCAGCCGCCGGTTGGTCTCCTCGCTCACCCGGTAATGCACGATGGCGCCGTTGGGCCCGCTGCCGGAAATGGTATCGAAGGATAGGTCGCGCAGATCGCCGCACTCGCGGCGGAACTGGTGGACTTGCTCCGCCGCCGCAATCTCGTCGATGTGGCCCTTGGGCGCTTCGACCGAGAGCCAGTGCAGGAACCGCACCATCGCCGCCCCGTCGCGCGCCTGCGCCGCGCGGTGGCCGGCCTGCTCGGCTCCGTTCTTCTGCGCCTTGGGCAGCACCGTCGGATCGCGCTGCTCGATGACCTCGGCCCCAGCATCCTGCAGCGCGACGAAGATCCCCTGCACCGCCCGCTCCGGATCGGCGGCGACCTTCTTGCCCGCCAGCGACTGCAGTGCCGGGACGAAGGCTTCGCGCGGCGCCACCCGCACCGCGTTGCCAAGGTGGGCGCGCAGGTCCGGCGTCACTTTTTCTTCGGCGATGAACAGGTCCGCCGTGCCGTCGGCGTGGGCGAGAACGAAGCTCAGGGTAACCGGCGTCCGCTCGACATCAGTGCCGCGGATATTGAGCAGCCATGCGATCGAATCAAGCGCGGTGATCGCCACCGCATCGAGCTGGTTTTCCGCCAGCCACTCCGAAACGGCAGCCCGTTTGGCTTCGCTCGCCTGCCCGGCATAGCGGTCCTCGTGCACCAGCGCAGGCGCCGGGGAAGGCGCGGGCCGGTCCTGCCAGATGGCATCGATCGGATTGGCGTCGAGCGGCACCAGCTGGGCATTCCGCTTCGCCAGTTCCTTCTCCGTGGCCAAGGCCCAGGGGCGCGAATGGAGCCAGGGGTCATAACCGATCCGCCCGCCTTCCGGCGCATGCTCGCCCAGCCACTTGGCCGGGCTGGTTTCGGGCACGCTTTCATAGGCATAGAGCCTGCCATCGACCTGGTCGCGCACCTGCAGGGTATAGCGCCCGTCGACGAACATCGCGGCCTGATCCGCCAGCACCACCGCCGTCCCGGCCGAGCCGTTGAACCCGGTCAGCCATTCCAGCCGCTGGGCATAGGCGCCGACATATTCGCTCATGTGCTCATCGGATATAGGGACCACGAAGCCGTCGACGCCCTGCGCCTTGATCTGCTTGCGCAAAGCTTCCAGCCGGGCCTCATGGGTATTCATCAGCATGTTGCGGTCCTTCCGGGCACAACATAGAGGCAGGCGATGGCACTTACCACTCCTCCCGCCGCGGCAAAGAAGCCGCACAGCTTCACCCACCACGGCATCACCGTCGAGGACCCCTACGCCTGGCTGCGCGATCCGGGCTATCCCGAGGTTACTGACAAGGAAGTGCTCGCCCACCTCGAGGCGGAGAATGCCTGGTTCGAGGCGCGGATGAAGCCGCACCGGCCGCTGGTCGACAAGCTGTTCAAGGAAATGCGCGCGCGCATCAAGGAAGCCGACAAGTCGGTGCCGCAGAAGGACGGCGACTGGCTCTACTGGATCGAATACGAGGAAGGTGCAGAATACAAGAAGTGGTGGCGCAGGCCTGTGGCAGGAGGCGCGGACGAGCTGATTCTCGACGAAGTCGCGCTGGCCGAGGGCAAGGAATACTTCCGACTGGGTGCGATCTCGGTGAGCAAGGACGGCAAGCTGCTCGCCTGGTCGGTGGACGACAACGGCTCGGAACGCTTCACCGCGCGGATCAAGAACCTGGCGACCGGCGAGGTCTTTCCCGACGAGATTCCCGGCACGCTCTCCTCGCTGGTCTGGGTCGCCGGCGACAAGGGCCTGGTCTATTCGCTCGCCAACGAACAATGGCGCACCGACAATGCCCGCCTGCACTGGCTGGGTCAGCCGCTCGACCAGGACGTGGAGCTCTACCACGAGGACGACGAGGGCTTCCGCGTCGGCTCCTCGCTCTCGGCCAACGAGCAATGGCTGATCATCGGCACCAGCGATCACGAGACCAGCGAGGTTCGTCTCGTCCCCACCCATGATCCGCTGGCCGAGCCGATCCTGGTCTGGCCGCGACGCACGGGCGTCGAATACGATGTCGACCTGATCGAGGACATCGTCTTCATCCATGCCAACGACACCCACGAAAACTTCAGCATCGTCTTCGCGCCCTTGGCCGAACCGACGGTAACCGCCCCGCTTATCGAAGGCAGCGACGAGGTTTACCTCACCGGCTTCGAGCTGTTCGAGGACTTCTGGGTGGCCGAAAGCCGGGTGCGCGGGCTCGACCGGATAGAGCTGCGCTATTACGGCGAGCCTGACAGGGTCGAACCGATCCTCTTTCCCGAAGCGAGCTATGACGCGGGACTGGGCGACAATCCCGAGTGGTCGACCAGCAAGCTGCGCCTGTCCTACGAAAGCATGGTCAGCCCGGCGACGGTCTATGACTACCATGTCGCCGACCGCAGCCTCGAAGTGCTCAAAGTCCAGGAAATCCCCTCGGGCTACGACGCTTCGCTCTACGTCACCGAGCGGCTGGAAATCCCGGCGCGCGACGGCACCATGATCCCGGTCAGCGTGGTCTCGCGCAAGGACAGGACGCCCGACGGGCCGCTCTACCTCTACGGCTACGGCGCCTATGGCATCTCGATCCCGCCGGGCTTCTCGACCGGGCGGCTCAGCCTGGTCGACCGGGGTTTCGCCTATGCCATCGCCCACATCCGTGGTGGCGACGACCTCGGGCGGGCCTGGTACAAGGCCGGCAAGCTGGAGCGGCGGACCAACACTTTCAACGATTTCGTCGATGCGGCGAAGGGCCTGATCGCGCGCGGCTATACCGAGGCGGGGCGCATCGCCATCGCGGGTGGGTCGGCCGGCGGCGAGCTGATGGGCGCGGTGGTCAATTCCGATCCCCACCTGTGGGGCGCGGTGGTGGCGCATGTGCCTTTCGTCGACGTGCTCAGCACCATGCTGGACGAGACCCTGCCGCTCACCCCTGGCGAATGGCCCGAATGGGGCAATCCGATCGAGGACCGCGCGGCATTCGAGCTGATCCGCTCCTATTCCCCCTACGACCAGCTCAAGCCGCAGGCCTATCCGCCCCTGCTGGTCACCGCGGGGCTCAACGATCCGCGGGTGACCTAGTGGGAGCCGGCCAAGTGGGTGGCCCGGCTGCGCGAGCTCAAGACCGATCAGAACGAACTGCTGCTGAAAACCAACATGGGCGCGGGGCACGGCGGCAAGTCGGGGCGGTTCGAAAGCCTGGAGGAAACGGCGGAGGAATTCGCCTTCATCCTCTGGCAACTGGGCGTGGAAGCCTGATCAGGCCACTGCCGCGCGGCGGGTCCCGCGCTGTTCGAAGCTCTGCATCCGCTCGCGCATGGTGCGGTTGCGGCCGGAATTCTTGGCTTCGTAGAGCAAGCGATCGCACTGCGCATAGAGCGTCTGGAAATCGCAACGCATGCCGCCCGAAGCCGGCAGTTCGACCAGCCCCATGCTGGCGGTCACCAGCCGTTCGAGACCCGGAACGGCAGCCGCGATGCGCACCGGTAGTTGTCCGCGCAATTGCTCGGCGCGATGGGCGGCGCCCTTGCCTTTCAGCATGACGAGAAATTCCTCACCGCCCAGCCGCGCCGCAAGGGCGTGTTCGTCCTGTCCAAGCACTTCGGCCACCGCCCTGAGCACGGCATCGCCGGTCGCGTGGCCCATGCTGTCGTTGATCGACTTGAAATGGTCGAGGTCGACCAGTGCCACTGTGGTGTAGCCGCTCGCGAGGAATGTATCGAACCGCGTTTCGACCGCGCGTCGATTCAGCAGGCCGGTAAGCGAATCGTGCTCGGCCAGTTCGCCCAGCATTCGCACCTCGAGATGGGCCCGGTCCCGCTCGCGCTTGATCGTCATGAACCGGTCGGCAACGCCCAGCGCGGTAACCATGACTTCGAACGCGATTGATGCATAGAATGCCGGAAAGGCATCGATCGGGCGATCCGACAGGCCGAGATTGCCGAAAATCCGGTATAGCCCGGTGATCAGGAGCGGCGTCCAGGCGACGAGTTGGAACCGGGCGGCGCGGCTGCCCCGCCACAGCGGCAGGACCATCAACCAGGCAATGATTCCAACCACGGGAACCCATCCGGCGTAATAGACCGGCTGCATCCACGTTTCGGGCAGCGGCCTGAATGTCTGCAGCACGGCCAGTACGACGCACATTGCTGCCGCCAATTCGAGCATACGGCGATGCAGCGGGCTGAACACCTC
>JAYRPK010000070.1:0-2533 GCA_041911195.1 Novosphingobium sp.
ACGCTGACGCGGGTGCTGCTGGACGGCACGAAGCAGGTGGTCGCCCACCTCGGCGGCGGGCCCAACGGTGCCGCGATAGGGCCTGACGGCAATTGCTACGTCTGCCAGAACGGCGGCTTCAACTGGGTCCATCACGACGACGGCTTCGCCCGCCCCCACGGCCGCGCCGATTCCTATGAGCGCGGCGGCATCCAGCGGGTCGATCTCGAGAGCGGCGCGGTCGAATGGGTCTATGATCGCTGCGGCGATGTGCCGCTTTTCGGGCCCAACGACATCGTTTTCGACCGCGACGGCGGCATGTGGTTCACTGATCACGGCAAGAGCTATGACCGGATCATGGACCGCGGGGCGGTCTATTATGCGCGCATCGACGGCTCGCTGATCAAGGAAGTCGCCTTCCCGATGATCACCGCCAACGGCGTCGGCCTCTCGCCCGACGAAAAGACGCTCTACGCCACCGAGACCGAGACCGGCCGCCTCTGGGCCTGGCCGATCACCGGCCCCGGCGAAGTGGCCAAGCAGGCCTGGCCTTCGCCAAACGGCGGCAAGTTCCTCGGCGGGCCGCAGGGCTACCAGCGCTTCGATTCGCTGGCGGTGGAAGCAGGTGGCAACATCTGCGTCGCCTCGCTGATCTGGGGCGGCATCTCGGTGTTCTCGCCCGAGGGCGGCCTCGTCGAATGGTACGAGGCGGATGAGCCCTATTGCACCAACATCTGCTTTGGCGGGCCTAACATGCAGACGGCCTTCATCACCCTGTCGGGCTATGGCCGGCTGGTGGCGGTGGACTGGCCGCGGCCGGGGCTGGTGCTCAACGATCCGCTGACGGCGAAGGGCTGAATTCCCCTCCCGCTTGCACCGCCGCGAATGCCTGTTTAATCACGCGATTAAATTTGCGGATTCGCGAAAGGCGGGCATGTCGATCCTTTACGACGAAGCACAGCAGGCGATCGGCCGAGAGGCCTCCCGCGTCCTTGCATCGCGCCACGAAAAGGCGCGGCTCCTGGGCCTGCTCGAACAGACCGGCCAATATGACGAAACCTTCTGGCAGACCTGCATCGAGCAGGGCTGGACCGCGCTCGCCATTCCCGAACAGCACGGCGGACTCGGCCTCGGCCTGATCGAGCTGGGCGTGGTCGCCCAGGCCTGCGGTACGGCCACTTCGGGTGCGCCGTTCCTGCTGACCAACTATGCCGCCAGCGAAACCCTGATGCTCTCCGCCGACGCGTCCGCGCGGGCGCAGTGGCTGCCGAAAATGGCAGCGGGCGAGGCCATCGGCACTGTGGCCTTTGCCGAAGGCAACGATCCGCTTCCGCATAGCGCCAGCGCCGTGCATTTCGCCAATGGCAAGCTCACCGGCAGCAAGCCCGGCGTCACCGCCGGGCTCAATGCCAAATTCGCTCTCGTACTGGCCGAGGGCGATAGCGGCCCTGTGCTGGCTCTTGCCGAGCTGGCCGGGGTCGCCACAAATCCGGTCGACGGCTTCGACAACAGTCGCGGCTATGCCGACCTGGCCTTCGCCGATGCCCCGGCGACTGCCGTAGCCAGCGGGCCGCAGGCCCTCTCCATCGCCCGCGAAGTGCTCTGCCGCCTTGCCGTCGCCATGGCGCACGAGCAGCTTGGCGGGGCCGAGGCGGTGATGCTGATGGCGCGCGACTATGCGCTGGAGCGCAAGGCCTTCGGCCAGCCGATCGGCGCCTTCCAGTCGGTCAAGCACCGCATCGCCGAGCTTTACACCCTGGTCGAGCTGGCCCGCGCCAACTGCCTCCACGCCGCCTCGCAGGCAGGCACGAACGAGTTCCCCAAGGCCGCCGCCGCCGCCCGCCTCTCCGCCACCGAGGCCTATGACACGGCCGCCCGCGATGGCGTGCAGATCCACGGCGGCATCGGCGTCACCTGGGAGCACGGGCTGCACCTCCACATGCGCCGCGCGCGCAGCCTTGCCATCGAGTGCGGCAACATGTTCGCCTGGGAAGACCTGCTTGCCCGCGAACTGACGGGAGTGGCGGCATGATCGGTCTCGACGAATGGCGCGCGAAGGCGCGGGCATGGCTGCAGTCCAGGGCGCCGACCTTTGCCTATCCTGCCCGCAAGCACCTGACCGAGGAACAGGACCTCGCCCTCTCGCGCCAGTACATGGCGGAGCGCTACGAAGCCGGCTTTTCCGGAATCAACTGGTCGCCGGAATTCGGCGGGCAGGGGCTCACCCCGCTGCACAAGGTGATCTTCGAGGAAGAGGAAATGCCCTGGGGCATGCCGACGGGCTATTACGGCGTGTCGCTCGGCATGCCGGTGCCGATCCTGATGAAATTTTGCCCGGACACCGAATGGGTGAAGGAGCGGGTGCTCGCCGCGATGAAGGGCGAGGAGATCTGGTGCCAGCTGTTCTCCGAGCCCTCCGGCGGTTCCGACCTCGCGGGCCTGCGCACCAAGGCCGAGCAGGACGGCAACGGCTGGAAGGTCAACGGGCAGAAGCTGTGGACGACATGGGCGCAGCACAGCGACTACGGCATCCTCGTCGCGCGCTCTGACCCAA
>JAYRPK010000071.1:0-3828 GCA_041911195.1 Novosphingobium sp.
GCCCGGTCGAAGGCGCGCTGTTCTATCATGCCACCTATGTCTCGCCCGGCTGGCGCCGCGCGGTGATCGCCCAGGTGGGCAATCACATCTTCTATCGCTGATATACCGCGGGATGCACTAATCGCGTAGTTCGATCCACACCGGCGCGTGGTCGCTGGCCTTCTCGCGGCCGCGGTGCGCCTTGTCGACGCCACATGAGAGCAGCCGGTCGGCCGCTTCGGGCGAAAGCAGGGCATGGTCGATGCGAAAGCCGTGGTCGCGTTGCCAGGCGCCGGCCTGATAGTCCCAGTAGGTCCACACTCCGCCGCGCGGATTGTGCAGGGCAAGCGCGTCGGTCCAGCCATCGACCATCAGCCGGGCATAGGCATCGCGCGATTCCGGCTGCATCAGCGCGTCGTCCGCCATGGCCTTGGGCGACCAAATGTCCTGGTCCTGCGGGATGACGTTGTAGTCGCCAATCACCACGGCGGGCACTTCCTCCTCCGCGATCTCGCGCATCCGGCGCCGCAGCCGTTCCATCCAGCGCAGCTTGTAGTCAAACTTGGGGCCGGGCTGGGGATTGCCGTTGGGCAGGTAGATGCAGGCCACGCGCAGGCCGAAGACCTGGGCCTCCAGATAGCGCGAATGCTCATCCTCCGGCTCGCCATCGAGCCCGCGACGAATTTCCACCGGCTCCTCGCCGAGCGCGAGGATCGCGACGCCATTGAAGCTTTTCTGCCCGTGCCAGATCGCCTTGTAGCCGAGCTTCTCGAAGTCGGCGGCGGGAAAGCCTTCGTCCTGCGTCTTGATTTCCTGAAGGCAGGCGACGCTGGGCCGGGTCTCCTCCAGCCAATCGAGCAGGCGCGGCAGGCGCGCCTTGATGCCGTTGATGTTGAAGCTGGCGATCTTGGTCATGCGACCTGCTTGGTGCGGCCCGCGCCGTCAGGCAAGCAAATCATACCGCGAAGCTGGAACCGCAGCCGCAGCCTGCCGTGGCGTTGGGGTTTTCGACCCGGAATGCCGCGCCACCCAGCGATTCGACGAAATCGACCACGCACCCCGCCACCAGTTCCAAGCTGACGGGATCGACCACCAAGGTTACGCCGTCGGTCTCCGCGACGACATCGTCAGGCTCGCGCGCATCGGCGAGGCCGAACTGGTACTGAAAGCCCGAACAGCCGCCGCCTTCGACCGAAAGCCGCAGGATCGCCGGCTTGGCCTGCTTGGCGGCAATGGCCGCCACACGTGCAGCGGCGGAAGGGCTGAGACTGATCGCTGAAGCGTCCATGTGCACGATGTAGGTGCGCTGGGCCGCGCGGGCAAGCGTGATCAAGCCGTCTGGATATAGACCCGCATGGCTTCGGCCTCCGCCGCGATGCTGTCGATCCGGTATTTGACCAGGTCGCCGATCGAAACGAAGCCGACCATCCTGCCGCTCTCCATCACCGGCAGATGGCGCACGCGCCGCTCAGTCATCAGCGAAAGCGCAGCGAGCACTTCGGTTTGCGGTGTGACCGTTTCCGGCGCGGCGGTCATGACGTCCCTGACGGTGTGCGCCAGCATTGTCGGCCCGCGCTGGTGCAACTGGTAAAGGACGTCCCGTTCGGAAAAGATGCCTACAACCTCGCCGTATTCCAGCACCGGCAAGGCGCCGATGCGGTGGGTGGCGAGCAAGGCAATGGCTTGATCGACGGTGTCCCCGGCATTGCAGGTGATGGTTTGCGGGGTCCGTCCTTCGAGCAGGCGCGCAATCGTCATGGCGACACTCCCGTTCAGGGAAGGAAACTATCGCACGTTTTCGCCGAAATGGCGAGTCCGCCGCTTTGCGGTTGCGCCGAACTGTGCCGGGCTCCATGTGACTCGCGATGAGCGAACCCCCACCCCAGGAAGAACCGCACAAGGCCGTGCAGGCCATGGCGCGTTACCGGCGCGTAATGGCCCTGATGATGGTGCTCACCACGCTGATGGTCGGCGCATCGTTCATTGCGCTGTTTCGCGAGAACGGTGTGGCTTCGGCCCGTTTCTACATGGCGACGGCGCTGGGCGTTGGTTTCGCCATGCTGCTGATGTCGGCGCTGCTTGGGCTGGTGTTCCTGACGGGCGGTAAAGGCCAGGCCGATGCCGCTGCGACGCCGCTCGAAGACGATGAGGACGACGAGGATTAATCGGCCGGGTAGAGCCGGTATTCTTCTACCGGTACGCCGCCGAGCAGATGCTCCTGGATGATCCGTTCGAGCACGTCTTCCTTGCAGCTGTGATACCAGACTCCGTCCGGCCAGACGACCGCCACCGGCCCGGCGGCGCAGATCTTCAGGCAATCGGCCTTGGTCCTGTAGATACCGCCCTGCCGGTCGAGCTTCAGCTCCTTGAGCCGCGACTTGAGGAACTTCCAGGATGCGGTGCCGATCGAGCGGGGGCAGCACTTGCCCTTTTCCGATTCGGCGCAGAGGAAAATGTGGCGCTTGACCTGGTCGACGCCCTCTTCCTTCATCGCGGCGCGGGCTGCGGCAATCCTCGGGCTTTCGGCAGTCATGGTTTCAGCATCCAGCTCTGCGCCCGTTCGCGTTGGTCCTCGGGAATCGCCGCGGGCATGTTGTCCTTGACGCATACCAGCGTGACCCGGGCGAAGACCACCCGTTCATCCCCTTGCATGACCAATTGGCACAGCTCGTAGCTGGATTTGCCGATCTTCGAGCAGCCTACGAACATTTCCAGCGGCTCGGGAAAGTGGCTCTGGCCAATGAATTCGATTCCCACGCTAACTACCATGCCGGTAATGCCGGATTCGCGCGAAACCCCGCCGAAGTCGCTCGCCCGGTGGAAGCGCACACGCCCTTCCTCCAGCAGGCTCGCCATCACGCCGTTATTGATGTGCAGGTTGCTGTCGAGATCGCGGTAGCGCGTCTCGATAAGGCAACGGAAGGGATAGCGCGCCGGATCGAGCAGCGCGGGGTCCGGCTTGGCCATCTCTTTGCGTTGAAAGGGGCTGGTCTAGCCGCGCTTGCCGATGATGCGCGAAATCTCGGCTGCCACCATGCGCTCGACCATCGGCGGAAGGTTCTTGTCGAGCCATTCGGCCAGCGCCGGGCGCAGCAGTTCGCGCACCATGCCTTCCAGCGAGGTCTCGCCGGAACGGACGATCTGCGGCCTTGCGCCGGGTTCGGCGAGCATCGACAATGCCTCAAGCGAATGCTGCATCGAAACGCGCGCGTCCTCGGTCACCAGCGGGGCTGTTTCCTCCTGCGCCATGGCCACGTCCTCCAGCGGCTCGTCGGCCCACTCGTCGGCTTCGGCCAGGTCGAGCACTTCCTCTTCGTCCTGCGCTTCCATTTCGGGCACTTCCTGCACGCCCGCCGATTCGCGCTCGCGGCGCTGTTCGGCCGCCGCGGTGCGGTTGTCGCGGGCAATCACTTTCTTGATCGAATCGAGGATTTCCTCGACCGACGGCTCTCCGGCCTGACGCATTGACGTCACCCCCATTGGCGTTACTTGCCCGGAATCTCGCCGTTTTGAGCGCGCGTGTCAACGGTCCGCGTGGCCTGCGCCTTGGGAGCGGGGTCGTTCGACCAGTCCGACCACTTGCCGCGCACCCGCCGGTAATTGGTATCCGGATCGTAGAGCGGGCCGCCATCGAGCCCCAGATCGCGCGCTTCCGCCTTGCCCATTGCCGCCAGCAGCGAGAAGCCGGCGACATAGGCATTGCGCCTTGCGGTAACGAGCCGGACGCGCGCTTGCAGTAGTTCCTGCTCGGCATTGAGGATGTCGAGGATGGTGCGGTTGCCGACGCTGTTTTCCGCGCGCACGCCTTCCAGGCTCAGCGTCGCGGCATCGACTGCGGTCTGCGAGGAA
>JAYRPK010000072.1:0-5785 GCA_041911195.1 Novosphingobium sp.
CACCAGGGCCAGCAGCGCGCGGCCCTGCTCGCCCATGCGGATGTTGAGGTGGCCGGCCTGTGCGCCGATCAAGGCGGAGGCCTGGCCCGTCTGCTTCATGCACTCGTATTCGGCCAGCACTGCCGCGCCAAAAGCCTCGCACGGCGCTGCGGGCAGGGCGCCGGGAAGCAGGAGAAAGCCCTGTTGGTAGAATTGTTTGCACTGGTTCACCGGGCGAGCGTCTCGAATTTCGGGTTGGGCGACCGCGGCATCATGGTGCCGCCCCGGCTGCGGTAGGCGGATTGGATCATGCGGGCCGGATGCCCACGACTTGGAGAAATTGCAACCAGAGGTTGCAAGGATGGGCAATACTTAGTATCATATATGATGTGATTGTTGTTCTGGATACCGATGTAGTCGTCTCTGCGATCAGGAGCGGACGGGGAGCCTCGGCGGAATTGCTTCGGATGGCCGAGAGGGGCATGTTCGAGATAGCGATCAGCGTTCCCCTGGTCATCGAGTACGAAGCGAAAGCCATGGAGGCGCAACATCGCGAGGCTGGCGAATTGACGCTGGAAGAGGCGCTGGCCGTCGTGGATTCTCTGGTCGCGTTTGGCCTGCGCACCGATACATATTTCACCTATCGTCCCAGCGTGCGCGATCCGGACGACGAAATGGTGCTGGAGACCGCGATCAATGCGAAGGCCACTGCGATCGTGACGTTTAACCGGAGAGATTTCGGCGATGGACCGGCCAGATTCGGCATCGAATGCTGGTCCCCCTCGCAAGCACTGGAGAATTTGCGATGAACAAGCCAGCCGTGCTGCAATTGCGGCTACCCCGCTCGATCAAGGACTATGCCAAGCGTGTCGCGGCACGTGATGGGATCAGCATGAACCAGTTCATCGCGACCGCCGTCGCCGAAAAGCTCTCCGCGATGGAAACGGCCGAGTTCTTCGAGAAACGGGCGCGCCGTGCGAATATGAAGATGTTCGACGAAGTGATGTCGCGCGGGAGAGGCGAACCGCCGCGTGAGGGTGACGAGCTTCCCGAGGGTTATGTCAGCCCGCTGAAGCGGAATGGGTGAGGCCGATAACGGCTCGGCAGTCTTCAACTGGACTGCGTGATCGACTTCGTCTCGAAACAACCAAGGCAGAGAAAGACATAGATCAAACCGGCATCTCCGATCATGTCTTCGTCACTGATGGAATCGAGCTGGCCGTAAAACGACATTGTCACTCCGCATGAGCATTTCGGCCAATCGATTTCAAATTCGAGATCGGGGATCCCACCGAGTTTGGAGCGATGCCCGACTTCAGGAGCTGTCCATTGGCTGAAAGGTGTTGTGCCGGGTCCATTCCAAGCCGAACGGGTAAGCGCGACCTCAGGCAAGACTCTGGGACTTTCGCTCACCACCACCGCTCCGGCCTTGCCGCGAAACCGGTCCGTTGCTCGATCGCCAGCCCGGCATTGAGCACGCCCTGCTCGTCGAACGGCCGGCCGATGAGTTGCAGGCCGAGTGGCAGCCCCTCGCGGTTGAGCCCGGCGGGGACCGACATGGCCGGCAGGCCTGCCAGCGAGGCAGGGACCGAGAAGACGTCGTTGAGGTACATCTCCAGCGGATCGGCGCTCTTTTCGCCCAGCGCGAAGGCGGCGCTCGGGGCTGTGGGGGCGAGGATCACGTCGCAGGTGCTAAAGGCGTTCTTGAAGTCGTGGCTGATCAGGGTGCGCACCTTCTGCGCCTGGGTGTAATAGGCGTCGTAGAAGCCGGCGGAGAGCACATAGGTGCCGATCAGGATGCGGCGCTTCACTTCCGCGCCGAAGCCGGCAGCGCGCGTGGCGGCGTACATGTCCTGCAGGCCCGCGCCATCGGGCAGGTCGCGCAGGCCATAGCGCACGCCATCATAGCGGGCGAGGTTGGACGAGGCTTCGGCAGGGGCAATGATGTAATAGGTGGGCAGCGCGTATTTGGTGTGCGGCAGCGATACGTCGATCACTTCGGCGCCCGCGTCCTTCAGCCAGGCGATGCCGTCGACCCAGCTTTTCGCTACGTCCGGGTCCATGCCGTCGAGCCGGTATTCGCGCGGAATGCCGACCTTCTTGCCCTTGAGGTCGCCGGAAAGGCCAGCTTCCCATTCGGGCACCGGCATGTCGAGGCTGGTCGCGTCCTTGGGATCGAAACCGGCCATGGCTTCCAGCATGATCGCGCAGTCGCGCACGTCGCGGGCCATCGGGCCGGCCTGGTCGAGCGAAGAGGCGAAGGCGACAATGCCCCAGCGTGAGCAGCGGCCATAGGTCGGCTTGATGCCGGAAATGCCGGTGAAGGCGGCAGGCTGGCGGATCGAGCCGCCGGTGTCCGTGCCGGTCGCCGCCGGGCACAGCCGCGCCGCGACTGCCGCCGAGCTGCCGCCCGAGGAACCGCCGGGGGCGAGGGCGGCATTGCCGCCATCGTTGCGCCGCCAGGGCGAGATGACATTGCCGAAATAGCTGGTCTCGTTCGACGAGCCCATGGCGAACTGATCAAGGTTGAGCTTGCCCAGCATGCCCGCACCGGCGTCCCACAGCTTCTGGCTGACCGCGCTTTCGTATTCGGGCGAAAAGCCCTCAAGGATGTGGCTGGCCGCCGTGGTCTGCACGCCCTTGGTGCAGAACAGGTCCTTCATGCCGATCGGCACGCCGGCCATCTTGCCGAGCGGCTGACCGGCGGCGCGCTGGGCATCTACCCTGGCGGCGGCTTCCAGCGCCTTTTCGGGCGTGGCGACGATGAAGGCATTCAGCACGCTGGCCGCGGCGACATTGGCGTTGAACGCCTCGGCCACTTCCACGGCCTTGAACTGGCCGGAGGCCACGCCTTCGCGGATCGCGGCAACGCCAAGTTCGGTAAGGTCGGTCATGTTACTCGATCACCTTGGGCACGCCGAAGAAGCCGTGTTCGGCGGCGGGCGCATTGGCCAGCACAGCATCGCGCTTGCCGCCGCCGGTCAGCGGATCGGCGTCGATCGCGTCCTCGCGCAGTCGCAGGTGGTTCTCGATCACCGCGGTCATCGGCTCGATGCCGGTGACGTCGACTTCGCCCAGCTGTTCCACCCAGGCAAGGATGCCGTTGAGTTCGGGCACCATGGCCTCAAGCTCCGCCTCGGTCACCTTGAGCCGGGCGAGTGCGGCGATCTTCGCCACTGTTGCGGTATCGACCGACATGTCTTCCTGCTCCCGCCGATCAGGGCTGGACCGCGCCCGGAGGCATGGCTTCAGGCGGGAGACCGCCCGGAGGCGGCACTGGTGCGCCGCCGCGGCGACCGCCCCTGCCCTGCTGCTGGGCCTGCATCTGCTGCTGCACCTGCTGCATCATCTGCTGGGCATACTGAACGCGCTGTTCGGCTTCCTGCTTGGGCATGATTTCAACCAGTTCGACGGTGAAATCGAGATCGCTATTGGCAGGAATCATCGAACCTTGCGGCGGCTTTGCGCCATAGGCCTTGGCCGCGGGGATATGCAGCTTGTAGCGTCCGCCTTTCTGCATCTGCAGCAGGCCATCGGTGAAGCCGGGCACCGTGCCGCCAATTTCCATGGGAACGCCATCGGGCAGGATGCCGGGAATGGGAAATGCCTGATCGGGGGATTTGTCGAACACCGTGCCGTCGGCCAGGGTGCCCGTGTACTTGATGAAGACAATCTCACCCATGGCGGGCTTTGCGCCGGCGCCTGCCTTCAGAGTCTCGATCCTGATCTGTGCGGGCATGGCCGACCAGGCGATTCCGGCGGCAATCAGCAGCGCGGCGAGTACCCCCAGCCACAGCTTGGTCAGCGAGCCCCGAGCGATGGGCTGCAGCGGAACGCGGGTGATCTCGGTCATTCAAGACTCCTGGGAGCATGCCTGGCTGGATATGCAAAAGGGCGCGGGGATGATCCGCGCCCTTGCGGCCTAAGCGGCCAGCGGTCCCGGATCAAGTCCGGGATGACGCCTTGAGCTTACTTCGCGCCGTCGCGTTCGGCCCGCTTGCGCTCCAGCTTGCGGGCGCGGCGGACGGCGGCGGCCTTTTCACGGGCGCGCTTTTCGCTGGGCTTCTCGTAATGCCGGCGCAGCTTCATCTCGCGGTAGACCCCTTCGCGCTGCAGCTTCTTCTTGAGCGCCCGCAGGGCCTGATCGACATTGTTGTCGCGCACGAGAATTTGCATAAAGAGCCACACCTCAAACAAAATGGAAATGCGCCGAATCCTTGCGGATCGGCTCGAATGGGCGGGCCGCTAGCAGAGGCATGGCCCATTGGCAAGGGGCGACGAGCTGCCGCCAAAGCCGCGGATTTGGACCGCGCCATGCCGCAAGACGATGCTTGCCCTTTCGAAATCGGTGCAAGCCGTTAGTTTCCCCGAAGCGAATCAGGGGGAATAAAGATGCCTAACTTGTATGTAACCGTTTCGGTCATCGCGCTGCTTGGCGGCCAGGTCGCCATGGCCAGCGCAGAAGCGCCGGCGGCGGCACTGCATGTGGCGGCCGCGGCCCCTATCATCATCGGCCCGATTCCCACGCCGACCCCGTCTCCCGCGCCAGTGGCGACGACAGCCCCCACGCCGGTCGCTTCTCCGGCCGCGACTCCGGCGCCGACGCCAACCCCGACGGCAAAATCGACGCTGGCTTCTACGCCTACGCCAACGCCGGCAGCAAAGCCCACACCAGCTCCCACGCCTACACCAACCGCGAGGTCTGTCGCAGTCGCGCCCGCAACCATTTCCGCCGGTGTGCCGGTCGCGCCGGACATGAAGAAGTATCCGAATACCGCGGAATTCATCGCCGCGAACCGCACCTTCCGCGCCCAGGTCGCGACCGCCTGGGCGCGCGGTCAGATCGACGCGCCCACCTTCCGCTCGCTGATGGGGGTCTATCGCTCGAACGTGCAGGCGGCGGCCATCGCGAGCGGCAAGTAGCCCATCGAGCCGGTTCTGGCGCCTGGCCGGAGCCGATGTTTTGCGGGAAGGTGGCGTTCGGGCCATTCGCTGGCTAAGGCGCAAGGCATGACTCCGCCGAGCTTTCCAGCCGCATCACTCTACGTCGCCCTTGGCGGCGGCATTGGCGCATGGTTGCGCTATTGCACCGGCGTCTTGTGGACCCGCGCGATCGGGCCGGTTGCGGCCAGCGCCTTTCCCTATGCAACGCTGAGCGTGAACCTGCTGGGCAGTCTCGCCATGGGGCTGCTTGCCGGCTGGCTGGCCCGACATGGTTCGCATGGCGAGGGATGGAGGCTGCTGCTGGGGGTCGGTGTGCTGGGCGGTTATACGACATTTTCCGCCTTCAGCCTGGAACTGGCGCTGTTCGTAGAACGCGGCGCCATCGCGCAGGCCGGGCTCTATGCCGTGCTATCGGTCATTGCCGGTGTGGCGGGGCTGTTTGCCGGGCTAGCCCTGGCGAGGGTGCTGGCATGAGCGAATCCGTCCGCCAGTTCACCATCCAGCCCGACGATGACGGCGTGCGGCTGGACCGCTGGTTCAAGCGCCACTTGCCGCAGGTAAGCTTCGCCATGGTCAGCCGCTGGGCGCGCACCGGGCAGATCCGGGTGGACGGCAAGCGCGCCGACCCCGCCGATCGGCTGACGGCCGGGCAGGTACTGCGTGTGCCGCCGGGCGGCGAAACGCCCGAACGGGCCCCACGCACCCGCAAGCCCCTGACCGAGGAGCAGATCGCCCAGGCCGAGGCCATGGTGTTGACGCAGGATCGCGCTGCCATCGTGCTCAACAAACCGCCGGGCCTGGCGACGCAGGGCGGCAGCGGGACGAAGGAGCATGTCGATGGGCTGCTCGATGCTTTCATCAG
>JAYRPK010000073.1:0-6447 GCA_041911195.1 Novosphingobium sp.
AGTTCGGCCCCTCGGTGAGACGGCGGATCTCGAAGTTCCAGTCAGTCGCCCTGGCCCAGGCGCTCAGCAGCGGCACGTAGTGCTCGTCCCAGCGCACCACTTCGAGGAAATTGCCCACCCGCTCAAACCTGTCGATGTTCACCAGATCGGCCAGCGGGCCCCACTGCTCGTCGGTGAAGCCGGGCGTTTTCGCGTCATCAAGAATGCGCTTCATCGTGTAGGAATATTCGAGCACGCGGCCGGTGTTGGGGCCCCGTACCTTGGCGAGCGCCAATTCCCTGGCTTCTGTTTCCATGGCCTTCCCCCTCCTCTTGCGATCCGGGCTAGCGGACCTGCGAAACGCGAGTCACCCGGTAGGTGCCGTCCAGCATCTTCCACACCTGCGCCCGCCAGCGGCTGCCGTCGGCCAGTTGCAGCGCGATGCGATAGTTGATCCCGGCGACCACCTGCCGCTCGCCGCCTTCGATCCGCTGCAGCCGCGCGTTGCGGCGGCCCAGGCGGGGCACGACGAATTTCGCCACCTCGGCAAGTTCGGGATGGTTGGGGCGCAGTTCGCTCCACCCGCCGGCGAGACTGGGTGACGGCGGCGGCGGCGCGACATCGGCAAGCAATGCGGCGGGCGCGCAAAGGGCAATTAGCAGCATGGCCGCAAGGCCGGCGGGCCTGGTCATGCCCCGCCCCCGGGCCGGTATCGCAGGCGCATTGCCACGGCATTCTCCCAACTGGTTCATCGCCTTGGAGAGTGCAGCGCGGCGAAGGCTCAGGCAAGCGGCAAATTCTTATAGGACCGCCTCTTGAATCTCCGGCAGAGAATAACCAATATGGTTCGTTAATGTTCAGGAGACAATCGTATGTGGAACATTGTCAGGGGATCGCTCCGGATCGATGGCAAGCTGGCGAAACAACTCCCCTCGAGGAACACCGGCGGCCGGTTCGCCGGCATGCCGAAGATCGTGGTGATGCATTTCACCGCGGGCGCGAGCGGGAGGAGCTCGGCGCAGTGGTTCGCCAGCCCGAAGAACACCAACAGCTCCGCCCACGTGGTGATCGACCGTGACGGCAGCGTGATCCAGTGCGTCAATTTCGAGACCGTGGCCTGGCACGCCGGGCGGTCGGCCTGGCAGGGGCTGACCGGGCTGAACCGCCATTCCATCGGCATCGAAATGGCCAACTGGGGTTATCTCTACCCAAAGAACGGCGGCTGGGCGACCCTGACCGGCAAGCCGATCGCCCACCCCCTGCTCGCGGTGCACCGCAACGGCAATCCCGGCGGCATCAAGGGCCCGATCGGCTGGGAGCCCTATCCCGCGCCGCAGTTCGAGGCGGCGGTCAGGCTGGTGACGGCGCTCAAGGTGGCATACGGGATCACCCAGATCCTGGGCCACGACGACATCGCGCCGCTGCGCAAGTCCGATCCCGGCCCGGCCTTCGACATGGCGCGTTTCCGCGCGCGGGTATTCGCCTAAGGGCTCAGGCGGCGGCCTTCGCCGGCAGCGCGAACGAGCAGACCGCGTCCATCCCCAGCACGTGCAGCGCGCGGCCGTTGGCCATCCAGGCGCCGATCGAATAGGTCATGTCGACGATCTCCGCATCGCTGAACACGGCCCTGGCCCTGGCCCAGAAGTGCTCGTCGGCGGCGATGCCGTGGGGATCGAGCCCCATCCCTTCGGCATAGCGGATCGCCAGCCGCTCGCGCTCGGAATAGCCGGGCCAGTCGGCCCAGTTCTCGATCTGCGCGTAAAACTTCTCATCGGGCGCGGGGCCGTGTGACCAGACCGAGCTTTCGACATCGCCGTCGAAGGCGGCGAACAGCCCGGGAAAATCGCGCTCGCCGCGGAACGCCTTGCAGGTGTTGCAGCCATTGATCAGCGCCGTGCGATACCGCGCCGCCTCCAGCTCGCGCAGGCTCAGCGTCGAATGCTGGTAGGGCGCGGTGCCATACACGCCCGCGATCTGGACGATATGCGTCGGATAGGCGCGGCCCAGGTTCTCGAAGGGGCGGGCCTGCATTTCGGCGGGAAGGTGGACACGCATGGCATTCTCCCGATGATATTGCGGCGGAGAGATTGCAGGGCAAACCGCCTTCGGGCAAGCGGCGATTGCAATGCCCGGAAAGGACGCGCGCGATGGCCGGCGACGAAGAGGACTATGTCTATGACGAGGAGAGCGGCGAATGGCTGCCGGCCTCGGAACTGGCGGCCAAACGCGCGGCCGATGGCGCGGTGGAAGTGCGCGATGCGGTGAGCAATGTGCTCGCCGACGGGGATTCGGTGACCTTGATCAAGGACCTCGAGGTCAAGGGCGCGGGCCAGACGCTGAAGCGCGGCACCGTGATCCCCAGCATCCGCCTGACGGGCGACGCGCAGGAGATCGACTGCCGGTATCCGGGGATCAAGGGGCTGGTGCTGCGGGCGGAGTTCGTGCGCAAGCGGTGATGGGTTCGGGGGTTGAGTATGGACTCGCCCAAATGCCTGGCAGCCAGCGCTGCAGTGCCGCAGTCGCCAGGCGTGGGGAAAGGCTCTAGGCTCGGGCCATGCAGCTGACACATGTTCGCGATCTTGGGCTCGAGGCGCCGCTTGCCTCGGGGAACGCCTTTGTTTCGGCGGCGAGCGGCATGGTGCTGGCCGGTGGCCGGCTCTGCGTGGTCGCCGACGATGGCTTGAGCCTCGCCGTCTTCGCGCCCGGGGGCGCCGCGCCCGGCAGGCTGGTCACGCTGCTCGCAGGCGATCTTCCCCGCGACCCGGCCATGCGCAAGCGGGTGAAACCCGATTTCGAGATCCTGCTCGCGCTGCCCGGCGCCGATACCACCCGCCTGCTCGCGCTCGGCTCGGGATCGACCGCGCAGCGGATGCGCGGGGCGCTGGTCACCTGGCCGGTTTCAGCGCAAGCGCCAGAGGTTCGCGCGATCGATCTCGCGCCGCTGTTTGCCGCACTCGCCCCGCTGGTGGCGCAAGTGAACCTCGAAGGCGCGGTAGTGGACGGCGATCGCCTGCTGCTGTTCAATCGCGGCAACATGCGGTTTCCCGCCTCGCAAGTGATAGCGGTGCCGCTGGCCGCCGTGATCGGAACCGCGCCGCCGGAGGCGCAACTGCTCGCCGAACTGGCGCTGCCCGCACTCGCCGGCGTCCCGCTTGCCGTAACCGACGCGTGCCGGCTGGAAGATGGCCACATCCTGCTCGCCGCGGTCGCCGAAAAGACTGCCGACAGCTACGCCGACGGTGCGCTGGCCGGCGCGGCGATCGCCGAACTCGACCCGCACCTGCGCCTGCTTGCCGTGGAACTTCTCGACCCGCCGCTCAAGATCGAAGGCCTCACCGCGCGCGTGGTGCCAGGCGGCCTGGAACTGCTGTGCGCGACCGATGCCGACGATCCGGAGCGGCCTGCCGGGCTCTATGCGGGGTTTCTGCGGCGCGGCGGGGTGGGGCCGCGGTGACGAAGGAAGCGCTGCGCAAGGCGGGCATCGGCTACCGCGAGGTGGCGGCGGGGGCTCGAGCTTTATACGGAGGTTGAAGGTGGAGGGTCAACTTTAAACGAAAATCACTTTTCGTTGAAAGTGCCACGCAAACTTGCTAGTTTCGTTTAATGGACAAAAACGGTTTTAACAGCGCCTGCACCGGGCAGTTGATCCCCACAATCGGCGGACGCAAGGCGTTTGTGCCCGATCCGCTGTCACCGGCGGACCTCGATCTCAACCCTGTCCTACCCATTCTGGGCCGCGCGACGCAGGCAGTAGGGGAGCTCAAGGGTATCGGCAGGACCATACCCAATCCCTTGTTGCTGGTCAGGCCGTTGCAGCGGCGCGAGGCGGTTTCCTCATCGAGCATGGAAGGGACTTTCACGACGCTGAGCGACCTATTTATGTTCGAGGCGGGAGCAAAGGTGTCCGACCGGCAGGCGGAAAACCGCGAAGTACTGAACTATGTGCGCGCTTTGGAAGGCGCAATTGACGAACTTGACAAGCTGCCAATTTCCGCCCGGCTGCTCAAGAACGCGCACCGCACGCTGCTGACCGGTGTGACCCGGCATCGCGGCGCGCAGATAGAGGCCGGAGAGTTCAAGCGTGACCAAAACTGGATCGGCGGGCAGGGCACGATCGAAACGGCGCGGTTCATTCCCGCGCCGCCGCCACAGACTCCGGACGCGATTGACGCACTCGCCGCGTTCATCAACCGCTCCGGGCGCGAGGACGCCTCCCCGCTGATCGACGCGGCGCTGGCGCATTACCAGTTCGAGGCGATCCACCCCTTCGGCGACGGCAATGGTCGCGTTGGACGCATGCTGATCGCGCTGATGCTGGCCGACCGGGGCACGCTCCCCCAACCGCTGCTCTACATGAGCCCGTGGCTGGAGCGGCATAAGGCGTTCTACATCGACCTGATGTTCGAGGTATCGCAGACCGGCAACTGGGTGCCATGGATTGCCTTCTTCTTGCGCGCGGTGGCGGAATCGGCGGAAGAGACGATTGTCGTGGTCGAGCGCATCCGCGACTTGCAACAAGAATACCGCGAACGCTTCCAGACGGCGCGGCGTTCAGCGCTGATGCTGCGGATCGTCGATCTGGCATTTGCCAGGCCGGTGATGTCGATCACGGAAATCGCCCAGGAACTTGGCGTCACCTACCCGGCGGCGGCGAACAATGTGAAGGCGCTGGTGGCGGCGGGCGTGGCGGAGGAACTGGCCTGGGCCTATCCGAAGTTGATCGTGTTTCCAGGGGTGGTGGAGGTTATGCGGGTGGGGTGAGTTTGGGGGTTTATGCGCCTGTTAGCGAAATCGGAATCGGCGAAATCGCATCTATTCCAAAAGACTACGCCTTAATGTAGCGATCAATTCATTGCGGAACGTCTGCGGATCCGAAACATCCCAGAGAACAGTTGTGCAATGATTAGTATCAAAATGCGTCTTCTTTTCTTCAAATTTCTCCTTTTCACATATATAGAGAACAGGTTTGCCCAACCCTTCAGCATATCCCGCCTCCCAATACGCACCCGCGTTTTCGTGAGTCAGATCGACAAGCACAAATGCCGAATCCCTAATCTGCATCCTTAGGAGGTTGTCGATCACGCCGGCCCTCGAAACGTCTCTCATGTCAAACAGACTATATCCGAAATCGGTCACCGCCGGCTTGATGTGATCGCGCAAAAATGGATCAAGAATGGGGTCGCTGAACTTCAAAGCTATAAATCCATAATGACCTGAAAGGTCGCCCTTTCTCTCCGCCTCGTATCTCTCCCATCCAATGAGGGTGAGGCTTACATCTTGCATGATAAAGCCGGAAAGCGTTCGCTGTGAAAGCGCCGTAACAATTCCATACCCTTTGAGTTCGTCCAACATTTCCAATGCTGCCATTCGCGACGGAGCGCCAATCGTCGCCGAAAAGTCAGGTGGGATTTCTGGGAGGGCTTCTCCATTTTCGGAAACAAAATCGCCAACAATTCTGATGGCATTCGCAGATTGCTGTAGCGGCGAAGCCAGCCGCAACCGATCAAGAGCGGATTGTTCGAAGTCGTACGTAGTCAGCATCACTGGCTCCCGCCCAGTCGATTGACTAACTCGCAACCTGTGTGACAGCGCAGCCCTCTTTGCCCCGTTAATCTCCTCGATACGGAGAACGTTAAAGTCATCGAGAGCTGAACGAGCGACCGCAAAAGTACCGCAAACAGCACAAACAAAAAGTGTGGCATCTCTCGTGCCATACGGTTGGCTGGTGCATTCATACCCATCAGCCGAAAGGCAAATTGGGCATTGTACGCTCTCAGTCATGCTCACGCCCGTCGACGCCGACGTATAGCTCGTTCCCAACCTCCCGGAACTTCCGGCTCATCTCTGCCATGCCCTTCTCGGCCTCATCCTCCGCCGCGACAAACGTCTCCATCCCCGCATTCTGCTTCGCCGCAAAGTCCCGCACCTCCTGCGTGATCTTCATCGAGCAGAACTTCGGCCCGCACATCGAGCAGAAGTGCGCCGACTTCGCGCCTTCGGCCGGCAGGGTCTGGTCGTGGTACTGCTCGGCCGTGTCGGGATCGAGCGAGAGGTTGAACTGGTCTCGCCAGCGGAATTCGAAGCGGGCGCGGCTCAGCGCATCGTCGCGGACCTTGGCGGCCGGGTGCCCCTTGGCGAGGTCCGCCGCGTGGGCGGCGAGCTTGTAGGTGACGACGCCGACCTTGACGTCGTTGCGGTCGGGCAGGCCGAGGTGTTCCTTGGGCGTCACGTAGCACAGCATGGCCGTGCCGAACCAGCCGATCATGGCCGCGCCGATGCCGCTGGTGATGTGGTCGTAGCCCGGGGCGATGTCGGTGACGAGCGGCCCGAGGGTGTAGAACGGCGCCTCGCCGCAGGCTTCGAGCTGCTTGTCCATGTTGGCCTTGATCTTGTGCATCGGCACGTGGCCGGGGCCTTCGATCATCACCTGCACGTCCTGTTCCCAGGCGCGCCTGGTGAGTTCGCCGA
>JAYRPK010000074.1:0-6907 GCA_041911195.1 Novosphingobium sp.
GCACTTCGGCCTGGGTCAGCTCGCGCGCGTTCTGCGCCCGCATCAGCGCCGTCACGGCATTGTCGTCGGGAAAGGTCCGCAGGCAGATCTGGTCATACAGGCCTGCCATTCGCGCCAGTCGCTGGTCCGCGTCGACCGGACTGGCCGCCGCCGCGAGCATATACAAAGCCAACATAGCCCCCTCCTCGATTACAGTTGCGCAATTCCCTTTGCCAGCGCCGCGACATGATCGCCCCGCGAATCCCAGGCCGTGACCACCCGCGCCGCATCATTGCCCCAATCGTAGAACCCGAAACCCTGAACCCGCAATGACTGGCGCTCGGCGGGGGTGCAGGCGAAGAAGACCTGGTTCGATTCCACCGGATGCAGCAGCCGCCCGCCCGCCGCCGCGCCGATCTCCTGCGCCGCCGCATTGGCCGCCCGCGCATTGTCCAGCCACAGCCCATGCTCGACCATGGCCAGCACCTGCGCTGCGAGGAAGCGGCCCTTGCTCTGCAGGTGCCCGGCCTGCTTGCGGCGGTAGCGCAGTTCGTCGGCCAGCGCGGGATCGAACAGCACCAGCGCCTCGGCCCCCATGCCGCCGTTCTTGACGCAACCGAAGGACAGGGCATCTACCCCGGCCTCGCAACTGATCGCGGCCGGGCTGCAGCCGAGGAAGGCGACGGCATTGGCGAAGCGCGCGCCGTCCATGTGGAGCGTCATGCCATGGGCCCGCGCGCACGCGCCGATGGCCGCCACTTCCTCCTGGCGATAGCATTGCCCCTGCTCGCTCGCCTGGGTGATCGAGACGGCTTGAGGCATGGGCTGGTGGACGTCCTTGCGGAGCGGGGCGAGCACCGCTTCAATGGCTTCCGGCGTGATCTTCGCGCCCTCGCCCTCGGCAAGGTGCAGCTTCGCGCCATGGGTGAACAGGCCCGGCGCGCCGCATTCGCTGGTCTCGATATGGGCGAGGCGGTGGCAGACGACACCGCTCCACGGCTGCACCAGCGCGGCGAGCGCCAGGCCATTGGCGGCTGTGCCCGATGCCACCCACAGCGCTGCGCACTCCCGCCCGAACAGCACGGAGAAGGCCTCGTCCAGCCGCCGGCTCAGCCCATCGCCGTCATAGGGCACATCCGGCGCATCGGCCGCCTGCATCGCCGCCCAGACGCGCGGGTGCACTCGGGCGGCATTGTCGGACAGGAATTGCATGGCCATATCCTTAGCATTGCGCGGAAAAGTGGGAACCGGTTTTGCGCGAACGCAATGCGACAACCAAGTCCTGTGGCGAAGCTACAGGCAAAGGAGTAACTTGATGGAAAGCGTTACGATCACCCGCCGCGACAATGGCAATCACGGCGAATACCGCGCCAAGCTGGAAGGCCACTCTCATGTGGGCCGTCTCACCTGGGTAACCCGCAACGGCGCACGGGTGGCCGAGCACACGATCGTACCGCCCGAAATCGGCGGGCGCGGGATTGCCGGCAAGCTGGTGGAAGACATGGTGGCCGACGCGCGCGAGAACCATTTCAGGATCGTGCCGGAATGCAGCTATGTGGTCGCGGCCTTCGCCAGGCACCCGGAGTGGGCGGACTTGCGGGCCTGATTGCTTGTTCACAGGTTAGCGGCTAACCTGCCAAGGAAGGATATTCCCGATGCTGGCAATCAACCTTGAGCCCGAAGTCGAAAAGCATCTCGCGGAACTGGCCAGGCAAAACGGCCATTCCGTGGACTTTTTCGTGCGCCGGGCGATCGAACGGATGATCGAGGACCTTGAGGACATCTCCGCCGCCGAGGAAGTCCTGCGCGATTACGATCCCGCGAAGAACGTAACGCTTGACGAATTGAGGCGCGAGCTTGGTTTGGACGGTTGAGTTCACCGGCCAGGCCCGCAAGTCCATCCGTAAGCCGGGGCGCGGCGACGCCGCCAAGATCCTTGCAGCACTCGACGAAATTGCCGGTCTCGAAGACCCACGCTCACGCGGACACATACTGACAGGCGAACTTGGCGGCCTCTGGCGCTATCGCGTTGGGAATTGGCGCATCATTACGCGCATCGAGGATGGCAGACTGGTGATCCTCGTGCTTGAGGTGGGCCACCGCAGCAAAATCTACCGCTAATCAGGCCCGCGCCTCGGCGATCCCGGTATCGTTCCAGCGCAGCGCCTTCAGCGCCGCCTCGACCATGTGCGGTGCATTGAGCCCGGCTTCGTCGTATTGGGCATCGGGGTTGCCGTGGTCCTGGAAAGTATCCGGCAGGCGCAAGGTGCGGATCTTGAGGCCGGCGTCAGTCAGTCCTTCGTCCGAGGCCATGGTGAGGACATGCGCGCCCAGCCCGCCGATGCTGCCTTCCTCGACCGTCAGCACCACCTCGTGCGTCGCCATCAGCTTGCGGATCAGCGCCTCGTCGAGCGGCTTGGCAAAGCGCAGGTCGGCAACGGTGGTGGAAAGCCCCAGCGCCTCCAGCTTGTCCGCCGCCTTCTGGGCCTCGGCCAGGCGCGTGCCGAGCGAGAGAATGGCGACCTTGCCGCCCTTGTCCGTGCCCCGAACAATCCGGCCCTTGCCGATCTCCAGCCGCTGCGGAACTTCGGGCAGCGCCACCCCGGTGCCGTTGCCGCGCGGATAGCGGAAGGCGATGGGGCCGCTGTCGTGGCAAGCGGCGGTGTGCGTCATGTGCACCAGCTCCGCCTCGTCGGCGGCGGCCATGACGACCATGTTGGGCAATGAGGCGAGATAGGTGATGTCGAAGCTGCCGGCGTGGGTCGCGCCGTCGGCGCCGACCAGCCCTGCCCGGTCGATCGCAAAGCGCACCGGCAGGTTCTGGATGGCGACGTCATGGACCACCTGGTCATAGGCGCGCTGCAGGAAGGTGGAATAGATCGCACAGAACGGGCGCATGCCCTGCGCCGCAAGCCCCGCCGCGAAAGTCACCGCGTGCTGCTCGGCGATGCCGACATCGAAGCTGCGATCGGGGTGGCGCTTGGTGAACTTGTCGACGCCGGTGCCGCTGGGCATGGCGGCGGTGATCGCGACGATGCGGTCATCCGTGTCGGCGAGATTGGCGAGGGTTTCGCCGAAAACGTTCTGGTATTGCGGCGGTCCCGGCTTGGCCTTGACCTGCTCGCCGGTGACCACGTCGAACTTCTGCACGCCGTGATACTTGTCGGCCGAAGCCTCCGCCGGGGCATAGCCATGCCCCTTCTTGGTGACGACGTGGATCAGGCAGGGCCCCTCGGCCATGTCGCGCACGTTTTCCAGGATCGGCACGAGCTGGTCGATGTTGTGGCCGTCGATCGGGCCGACGTAATAGAAGCCCAGTTCCTCGAACAGGGTGCCGCCCATGGCCATGCCGCGGGCGAATTCGTCGGCCTTGTGCGCCGCGTGGTGCAGCGGCTCAGGCAGCTTGCGGGCGAAGCGGCGGGCCAGGTCGCGCAAGCTTAGGAAGGGCCGCGAGGAAACCAGCCGCGCCAGATAGGCCGAAAGCCCGCCCACCGGCGGCGCGATCGACATGTCGTTATCGTTGAGGATCACCACCAGGCGGCTGCCCGCCTGCTTGGCGTTGTTCATCGCCTCATAGGCCATGCCGGCCGACATCGCCCCGTCGCCGATCACCGCGATGCCGCGCCCGGGCTTGCCGGCCAGCTTGTTGGCCACGGCAAAGCCCAGCGCCGCCGAAATCGACGTGGAGCTGTGCGCCGCGCCGAAGGGATCGTATTCGCTCTCGGCGCGCTTGGTGAAGCCGGAGATGCCGCCCTGCTGTCGGATCGAGCGCATCTGCTCGCGCCGGCCGGTGAGGATCTTGTGCGGATAGGCCTGGTGGCCGACGTCCCACACCAGCCGGTCCTCGGGCGTGTTGAACACATAGTGGATGGCAACAGTCAGCTCGACCACGCCCAGCCCTGCACCCAGGTGCCCGCCGGTAACCGAAACCGCCGAGACGGTCTCGTCGCGCAATTCGTCCGCAAGCTGCCGCAGCCGGTCGGGCGAAAGCTTTCTCAGATCGGAGGGGAGTTTGACCTCGTCCAGCAAAGGCGTAGGCGAAAGTGCGACTGTCATTCGAGGGGCCTTTACACAAGTTAATAACCAGTGTCGAATGAAAGCGCTGCGCATGCCGCGCCGCTCGTCGCATATGGGGACCGGGACCGATGGAATTGCTGCAAGGTGCCGCCCCGGTCAGCTTCGTGCTGACTGCCGACCGCACCCGATCCAAGCCCTTCTATGCCGGCGCACTGGGCCTGAAGATCCTGGCGGAAGATCCCTTCGCCGTGACCTTCGCCCTTGCCGGCAATGCCACCATCCGCCTCACCGACCTGCCCGGCCACGAGGCGCTGGGGCACACCGTGCTGGGCTGGAACGTGCCCGACATCCGCGCGGCGGTCGCCGCCCTGCGCGACCGGGGGATTACGTTCAAGGTCTACGAAGGCTTCGGCCAGGACGAGGACGGCATATGGGAAGCGCCGGGCGGCGGGGCGAAGGTGGCCTGGTTCAGCGATCCGGATGGGAATGTGCTGAGTTTGACGCAGTTTGGGTGAAGGGGGGGTGTGCGGTCTCGACGACATTGCAGACTTGGCTTGCTAGCAATACCAACCCCTCGAGAGCTCAATCGTCGTTTTAAGTTCTCCAAGTCGGACCCTTGTTGAGATTGGTTCGGTCGAAAATCAGATTTTCATTTCCCTGATGTTCCAAAGCTTTGATTTTGACGTATTGCGGCTCAGGCGCCTCCAGTGTCGCTCGTAGTGGATCAAGATCTTCGTCTGGGATTTTGCCAAGCTCCATGAGATTGTAGAGATGGACGCCAAATAGTTGAAGGCGCATACTCGGCGGGTTGATATCATTAAGGCCTAACACCGCTGTGCCGCCGTTATTGATGAAACCAAACCGCTCTAGTTCGAGCAGGTCAGAGAGAAGCGCGCCGTGGGCCGCGCTCTTGACTTGGTGATCAGCCTTACCCGCCTTAAGCTGCCTTCCAGTAGCGTTATCGTGACACAGGCGCAGCAGGCACAACTGCTGATAACTAAGCTGGTCGGACAAGCGAACGAGGACGGATGCCGACTGAACATTCAGATCGGCCCTGAAGTTCAGATTCGCCAAAAGTCTGCCAATATGTTGGACTTTCTTCTCGTCATATGCGCGTTGCGCAGCCAGCAATAGGCCCTCGGTAACCTCCTCGAACGGTGGCCGCTCAGTCCCATCCGAAAAGAACCCATCGTCACGAACATTGTCGCCGCTAGCCAAGCGCTCTTGCGTCCGTTCTGCAGCAACTGCCAGAGCAACCCCAACACGCGCCTTTTCGCGGGAACTAAGAACCCGATCGCAAACTTCGGCTCCGGCGGCAACAAGTGAACGACTAATGATTACGCCTGCAGCACCACCTGCAGCACTGCCGACAGGTCCGCCGAACAAAAAGCCAAGGGCACCACCAGCGGACCAACCCGCAATTTCGGCGCCGATCGTGACGGCCGTTCGAACGCCCTCGTGCCTGTGGCCTTCTATGGAAGGGTCGTTTTGCGCGGTCATTGCATCTATTTGGTTTGACTGGCCGGCTTCTTCAATGGCTTGGAGTAGAATGCGACGGATGGAGTTGTGAAAGTCATGCGCAGGAATGACTGTCTCGTCCGGCTCCCCACCTCAAAATCGCCGTTTTCACTACTCATGACGCGGTCCATTAGCTGCCTTCCGGCAATCTTGACAATATGAACCATATAGGTTACACACCCGCGCGACGGGTGCGGGGGTGCTGTGCGCACTGCTCCTCCACTCCCGCCCAGGGCCGGCGCTTCCTCTCCAAGCGGAAGCGTCCGCGATCCATCGATGCGAGGAGCGGCGGGCGATCTCCCGCTGCCGAAAGTCGGGGTATGCCCCGGATGTCTCCCAGGCCGGGCGCGGCCTTCCCCGGGGCAGCCTCGCACGCAGAAAGGCAGAGCCGGAGAGTTTTTCGCTTTCTCTCGATCCGGCCTTCGCACGCAAAGGACAGCAAAGGCCAAGCCTGTAACGCCCAGGCACCAAGCGCCGGCCGCCCGTCGCTTTTCTCCTTTTGGGCCTTATCCCGTGCTGGCCGGCGGGCGATGCTCTGCGCCCGCGCTGTCGGGATAATTGATCTCACGCGAAGGCGCGAAGAGGTTGCGCTGCGCGGCGCAGCCGCCTTCCATTCATAGGTGAGCCGAAACCGCTCGAATGGGATTGAAAGCCTGCGGCGCTACACGCCTTCTTCGCGCCTTCGCGTCTTCGCGTGAGACCCTCTCTTCCACTCCCCCTCAGCTACACGCCGCGCAATGCCCCCGCAGTTCCACCACCGGCCGCACATCGGCAAAACCCGCGCCTTTCGCCGCCGCCACCAGCGCGCCGGTCAGGCGGTCGTCGTCGAGGTGCACCGCCTGCCCGCAGCTATCGCAGATCAGGAAGATGCAGTCGTGCCGGCAGCCCGGGTGGGTGTTGGCGACATAGGCATTGGCGCTCTCCACCCGGCGGGCCAGGTTGGTGCGCACGAACAGGTCGAGGATGCGATAGACCGAATTGGCCGCAATCCGCTTGCCGCGTCGGTCCGAGACGCTGGCGGCGATATCGTAGGCGGAGCTTGGCCGGTCCTGCGCGGCGAGCGCGGCGAAGACATCGGCGCGCATCTCGGTCCATTGCTCGCCATGCTCGATCAGCGCCTCCCGGGCCGCTTCGGCAAGACCGAGGCCGGAATGTTCATGATGGGCATGGCCGGACATGGCACGGATATATGCCCGGCTTGGCCGCGCGGCAATCAGCCTCTTGTATAGGACGCGCGGTAGAGCGCCGGGAACAGGCGGCGCAGGCCCTCGATCTTGGCCATGTCCCAGGCGAGGATATAGGGGTGGCGCGGATTGTTGGCGATGAAGTCCTGGTGATAGGGCTCGGCCGGGTAAAAGCGCGACTGGGCCTCTATCCGGGTGACGATCGGCGC
>JAYRPK010000075.1:0-2215 GCA_041911195.1 Novosphingobium sp.
TGGACTTGATGCGCAGCCAGCCCTTGCTCTCGGGCCGGGCCACGACCACGCCGATAGAGATGCCGGGCACCTTCTCGGCCTCTTGCCCGGTTTTGGTGACCATCGAGGAATAGAGCGCGATGCCGATTTGCGCATCGGCGTGGGGCAGGTCGGGGCTGGTCTTGGCCAGCGCCAGCACCTCGTGAACCGCGTAGCTGAGCGGACCGGTGCCCAGCAGGAAATAGCGCGCGGCGGACAGCGCCAGCCCGGGCCACCGCATGCCCCAGTTGTCGCTGCCCTTGTTCACCCGGATCGTGAACGGCATGTAGCGATGCTCGCGCAGGTTTTCGCCGACATCAGGCGCATTTACGACCACCGGAATGCCCAGTGGCTTGAGCAGAGGTTCGGGACCGATGCCAGACAATTGCAGCAGCTTCGGCGATTCGATCGCGCCAGCAGACAGGATAATCTCGCGGTTGGCCGCTATGGACCGCTCGCCACTGGCATCGCGGACGACCAGGCCGCTAGCTCGCGTCCCGTCGAATAAAATCTTGCGCGCCGTTGTTCCTGAAACGACAGTCAGATTTTGGCGACGGCGCACCGGATCGAGAAAGGCCCTGGCACTGGTCTGGCGGCGGCCCTTGAAGATCGTGCGCTGGACGTAGCCAATGCAGCCGTCGCGCACCGCATCGGGCGCGTTGACATCCTCAACCCGCCGCAGTCCGGCCTGCACACCGGCCTCGATCAGTGCTTCGTGCAGCGCAGAGCGGCGCGGGTGCACACTGACCTTGAGCGGGCCGGAGGTGCCGCGTCCTTCGCCCACGCCAAGCTCGTTACTCTCCAGCTCGGCATAGCAGGCCTGCATCTCCGCCCACCCCCAGCCGGGGCAGCCATTCGCCTCCCAGCCGTCGTAGTCCAGAGGCGCGCCCTTGACATAAACCATGCCGTTGACTGCGCTGGAACCGCCGATGGTCGAGCCCTTGAACCAGTGCTCGGGCTTGCGGTTGCCCCCGCGCCCGGCCCTATACCACTTCTGGTTGGGATTGCCCGGACGACCGAGAATGCCATAGCCGCGCGGCATGGTGATGAACATGCTGGTGCCATCGGTCCCGGCATCAATCAGCAGCACCGAGACCGCAGGATCGGCCGACAGCCGACCTGCCAGCACGCAGCCTGCGGACCCAGCGCCAACAATAATGTAATCATAGCTCTCGCTCATTGGCAGACCCTGCCGCGCAGCCATGGACAGCGCAAGCAGCGCTTGGCGCAGTGTTGCACTCTAACACGTTTGCGATATGCGTCGGCCGCATGGAGATCGCAGACTTGCTCGAAGGGGAACCCGATTTACCCATGTTCGAGCATTCGGGCATGCTGTTTTCGCGCGGCCAGATCGCCGCCTTTGCCGATGCGACACTGGGTCTGCTTGATGCCGCCGGCGTGCCTGGCGATGCCGCGATTGGCGTGGTCGGGCGCAACCGACCGATGCATGCTGCCGCGATCCTCGGGCTGGTGACGCGCGGGCGGATCGCGACGATGATCTATGCCTTTCAATCGCCCGCCGCCCTGGCCAGCGACCTTGCCTCCACAGGCTTTGCCGCCGTGATCGCCGACGCCGAGGACTGGAGCAGCGAGGCGATTGCCGCCGCTAGTGCGCGGGGCACGCTGGGGATTGCGCTTGACTCCCCCGAGCTTACAGTTGCTCTGGTTGGCGGCCTCGAAGAGTTTGCCGTACCCGACTACCGGCGGCACGGCAGCGACATAGCCGTAGAAATCCTCTCCAGCGGCACCACCGGCCCGCCAAAGCGCGTGCCCGTCAGCAAGACGATCATTGCCCGCTCGCTCGAAATGACCAAGGCATCGGGCACGGTTGGCCCCGGCGAATTCGATATCTCGCCCTGGCCGATCGGTTCGATTGGCGGCATCGGACGGCTGATCGGCAGTGTCATGCAGCGCCGCCCGCTGGTCTATTTCGACAAGTTCAACGTCACCGAATGGGTGGCAGCGGTGAAGCGACACCGCCCGCGCGTGGTGACCGGCATGCCGGCCATGATGCAGATGGTGCTCGATGCCGGGGTTCCCGCCGAGGATATGGCATCGGTCGAGATATTCTATGGCGGCTCGGCCCCGTTCGATCCCGAACTGCGCGAGAAGCTGCTTGAAACATACGGCATCACTGTCATCTGGGCCTATGGCCCGACCGAGTTCTACGGCACGATTATCTCGTGGTCCGAGTAAA
>JAYRPK010000076.1:0-3828 GCA_041911195.1 Novosphingobium sp.
GGCCGGGCGGGGGAGAGGGCCGGTGCCGAACGATCCGAAATGAAATTTCGGATCAGCCAATTACATAGCCGGATAGCGCAGCCGGCCGAGAAAACGCGCCATGCTGAAATGCTCTTCGGCCGGGCGAAGCAGCCGTGCCTTGGCCTTCTCGAAGCGCATCACGCCTTCCAGCCGGCGATCGAGGAAAGCCAGCGTCTCGGCCTTGCCTTCGCTTTCATCGCCGGCGAACACCGCCAGCGTGGCGGCATAGACCCCGGCGAGAATCGCGCGCTTGGTGTAATGGTTGAAGTCGGTCGCCCTGTCGCCCGCCAGCCGCCACATGGCATCGGCGCTGTGCCATCCCAGTTTCGCCGAGCGCGCGGCATTGCTGGGCAGGGCCATTATCGACAGGGCGCGCCGCAGCGCCTCCTCGCGGCCCGCCAAGGCATCGAGCCGGAAACGCACAAGCGTGCGGATGCGCTCACGCACGGGCATATTGCCAAGCGATTCGGCGGGATGGGCGCGGGCCATGGCTTCATCCACGCAGGCAATCCAGGCTGCGATCGCATCCATCGCGCCGCCAGGAAAGGCCAGCGCGGCCACATTCGGATCGACCTGTTGCGCCAGCGCGGCGCTTTCGATCCCTGCCGCGCCCCAGCCATCGAACGCTGCCGCATCGGCGATCGCCGGCGCCAATGCCAGCCGCAATTCATCGAGCGTAAGGTCGGCGATTTCGGTCATGGCGATCAGAGCTTGGGCCCATAGGACGGCCGCGCACCGGCGCGCTGGCCCCGGGGCTTGGCGTTGGCTTCGATCTCGCTCACCAGATTGGAGCCGCGCCCTTCGATCACGGCATAGTCGCGCGCGCTGCGGCCGGAATTGTCCGACCGGTCCGGGTCGGCGCCCGCTTTCAGCAGCAGCCGCATGATCGCCACGTCGCGGCGGTGAACCGCGGTAATCAGTGGGGTTTCGCCCTGCGCGCCAGGTTCGTCAACGCGGGCGCGGCCGGTCAGCAGGGCTTCTACTCCTTCCGGAAAGCCCAGGCTCACGGCGATCTGCAACGGTGTGGCGCCCTGCCCGTTGCGGGCATCGACATTTGCACCCTTGCCGATCAGGAAGTTCATCCAGGTAACGTCGCGGCGCTGGGTGACGATATGCAGCGCGGTATCGCCCGAGGAACCGTCGCGGGCATTGACGATGGTCGTCCCCGGCTCGTTGAGCAGGTCGGTGACGATCTGACCGTCCTTCTTGCGCACGGCTTCGAGGAATTTGTAGCCCTTGGAAAACTGCGCCATTGCGGGCGAAGGCATGGCCATGGCGCCCGCCAAGGCCAAGGCAAGAACCCCTGCAAGTGCCCCTGGCTTCTTCACTTGGCTAATCTCCTGTCTTGCCCCCGGCGGCCGGACCGGCCGCCCCTACTTGCGCAGCGGGGTTTAGCAGAGCATGAACCGCGCCGCCATGTCCAGAATCAGGAGTTCCTTCGCCGCCTGCCTTTTCGCCCTGGCGCTTGCCGCCTGCAGCCAGCGGCCCGAGCCGCCGCTCGAAGGCGCGCGGATCGGCGGCGAGTTCGATCTGGTCGACAAGAACGGCAGGTATGTCCACTGGCGCGATTTCGACGGCAAGTTCCGGATGGTCTATTTCGGCTACACCTATTGCCCCGACGCCTGCCCCACCGACCTGACGACCATGATGCGCGGCTTCGATCTTTTCACGAAGGAACATCCGGAGCTTGCCGGCAATGTCCAGCCGATCTTCGTGTCGATCGATCCCGCGCGCGATACGCCGCCGCGCATGGGCGAATATACCGCCGCATTTTCGCCGAGGCTGCTCGGCCTGACCGGCTCCGAGCGCGAAGTGGCCCAGGCCGCGCGGACTTTCGCGGTCTATTACCGCAAGGGCGAGACGACGCCGGGAGGCTACCTCGTCGATCACACCCGCATTGCCTACCTGATGGACAGGGACGGCAAGCCGCTGGCCGTGCTGCCGACGGACAAGGGGGCGCAAGCGGTCGCGGCGGAACTGGCCATATGGGTGGAATAGCCAAGCCCGATCGGGAACCGGCCGAGCCTTTCTGGGACCGTCCCATCGAATCGCTGAGCCGCGCCGAATGGGAAGCGCTGTGCGACGGCTGCGGCAAGTGCTGCCTGCACAAGGTGGAGGATGCCGACACCGGCGAGGTCTATTTCACCGATGTCGCCTGCCGTCTGCTGGATGTGGCCACGGCCCGGTGCGGCGACTATCGCCACCGCCGCGCACACGTGCCCGATTGCCTGCGCCTGACCCCGCGCCGCGCTGCGCAGGTGACCTGGCTGCCCCCGACTTGCGCCTATCGCCTGCGCGCGGACGGCGAGCCGCTGCCCGAATGGCACTATCTGATCTGCGGCGACCGCGAGGCGGTCCATCGGCTGGGGCACTCGGTGGCGGGCAAGGTCGTGCCCGAGCAGGAGGCCGGTCCGATCGAAGACCGCATCGTCTGGCCGGATCGCAATGATCCCGGATCGCACCGATGATTGACTGGCTGCGCCGCAATCCACGGACCCCGCCGCAGGTGGAAGTCGCGGGGCGTAGTCTGCCGCTGGTGGTGCGCCGGCTGGGCCACGCCCGCCGGCTGACTCTGAGGCTCGCGCCCGACGGCAGCGAAGTGCGCGTGTCCATGCCACGCTGGGGGCGCACCGAGGAAGCGCTCGCCTTCGCCCGCTCGCGGCAGGACTGGCTGGCGGGACAACTCGCGGCCCTGCCCGCACCTGCCGAGCCGATGCGCCATGGCGCACAGGTGCCCTATCGCGGCGAGCTGCTCAGGATCGAGCATGCCGACAAGGCGCCGCGCCGGCCCAGGCTGCTGGAAGACCGCATCCATCTCGGCGGTCCCGCCGAATCGCTCCAGCCCCGCCTGCGCCGCTGGCTTGAGGTGGAAGCGCGGCGGCTGCTCGCCGACGACCTTGCGCACTATTGCGCCAGGGCCGGGCTGGACGTGCCCAAGCTCTACCTGTCCAATGCCCGGCGCCGCTGGGGCAGTTGCTCGAGCAAGCACGCGATCCGGATCAACTGGCGGCTGGTCATGGCGCCCGAGCATGTCCGCCGCTCGGTGGTGGCGCACGAAGTCGCGCACATGATCCATTTCGATCACAGCCCGCGCTTCCATGCGCTGCTCGGGGACCTATTCGAGGGCGATCTTGACCTCGCCAACCGCTGGCTGAAGCGTGAAGGGCGCAGCCTATACCGGCACTTCGGCTAGAATCACTGGCGCTGAGGGGCGCGAGCGCCTATCTTGGGATTCATGTTCATGTCCAGACGCAGTGGAATGTGGGCCGATGTCGATGTCGGCGGCGCCATGGGCGATTTCATCACCGTATTCCGCCAGACCGGGCCCAACCGCTGGCGCTTTGCGGCGCTGGCCGCCATGCCGCCGCTCGCGATCCTGACGGTGTTCATTCAGGAAGAAGTGCGCGGCAAGCCGCCCCGGCCGGAAGTGACCTATATCACCAGCTGGCGCGCCGACCGCAGCCTGGAAGAAATCCAGCGCAGCAATGCCGTTAACCAGCGCATCAAGGATCGCCTCGCCGCCGAAGAGGCAAAGCGCTTCGAAGAGCAGCAACGGCTTTACATGGCGGTCGGCCGGGCGACCGGGCTGGATGTCGATGCCATGAAGAAGCAGGCCGACGACGATCGCGCCGCCCGGCGCGAGCAGCAGCGCCTGGCCTATGAAGAGCTGAGAAAGCGCCAGCAAGACACCCACGAGAAGCAGTGAGCGAGCCCGGGGGCGAGGACGCGCGCTGGCTGGCCGCGGCGGCAAGCCTGGCTGCGCGCGGGCGGCCGCTGAGCCGGCCCAATCCGGCGGTGGGGGCGATA
>JAYRPK010000077.1:0-6749 GCA_041911195.1 Novosphingobium sp.
AGGCCGGGCAAGCCAGATTTGGCATGATTACCATCTGTTCCGCATGATAGACTTGGCCCGATACCGTCCATGACGGATTCGGGACTTTTGAAAGGGGCAATGCGATGATCCGGAAAACCGCCGCCTTGGCAGCCGCCATGGCCCTGAGCTTGACCACCACCGCGCAGGCCGCGCCGCGGCAGACCTGCATTACCACGGCCGAAATGCATGGCATGGTCGCCTATTTCCTGCCCGTGGTGCTCGACAACGTCTCCAACACCTGCAGCGCATTCGCCCCGGCGAGCTCCTATCTCCGGTCCGGCCTGCCGGGCCTGCAGGTGCAGCTGCGCGAAGGGCGCGAGGCGAACTGGCCGCTGGCCAAGTCGGCTTTCTTCAAAATGGGCGGGCAGAAGGACGCGCGCACCATGGCGAGCCTTTCCGACGATGCCTTGCGTCCGCTGGTCGACGATATCCTGGGCTCCAAGTTCAACATCCGGGTCGATGCCGCCATCTGCGCCGAGATCGATACTGTTGCAGAAGCTCTCTCGCCGCTGAACGCGCCGCAGACCGTGCACCTGGTGGCAACTGTCCTCAGCGTCGCCGCGCGCAAGGACAACAAGATACCCAGCTGCCCACGCGGCATCTGATCTGCGGAGCCTATTGCGTGGACAGCATCCTTCCTGAAGATATCGTGGCCATGGCCGAACGGGTAGTTGCGGAAAACCGCGCTGCCGGGCGCACCGTGGCCCTTGCCGAAAGCTGCACCGGCGGCCTGGTCGCCGCCGCGATCACGGAAATCGCCGGTTCCTCGGCCGTGCTGGACCGGGGCTTCGTCACCTATTCGAACGAGGCGAAGCAGGAATTGCTTGGCGTCTCGCCCGACATTCTCGATACCTTCGGCGCGGTATCGATCGCCACGGCCTGGTCGATGGCGCAGGGCGCACTCAAGCACAGCCGCGCCGATGTCGCGGTGGCCATCAGCGGCATTGCCGGGCCGGACGGCGGCAGCGCCATGAAGCCGGTCGGCACAGTGGTCTTCGCCCTCGCGATCCGGGGCAACGAGGAAGAAGTGGAAGCGGAAGAGCGCCGGCTCGAGGCATCGAGCCGGGCCATGGTACGCCATCAGGCGGCGCTGATCGCGCTCGAACTGTTGCTGCCGTAAAGCTGCTCGGCGCGTTCCTCGAAAGCGGCGACCATCTTGCGGAAGGCCTTGTCGAAGTACTTGCCGGCCAGGTTCTCGAACAAGGCATTGCGGAAGCTGAAACTCACCGAAAAATCGACCAGGCAGCCGCCTTCCCCAATCGGCGTGAACAGCCAGATGTTGTCGAGATCGCGCAAGGGGCCATCGACGTAGTGCACCTTGATCCGCTCCGGCCGAACCTTCTCCACCCGTGAAGTGAATTTCTCGCGCAGGCTCTTGAAGCCGATCAACATGTCGGCGATCATTTCCCCTTCGCTGTCCGACTTCACGCGGGTGGCGATGATCCAGGGCAGGAACTCGGGATAGCGCGCCACGTCGGCCACCAGGTCGAACATCTGCTCGCAGCTCCAGGGGAGCTCGCGCCTTTCGCGGATCGAGGGCATCAGCGTTGCCGGTTCAATTGGGCTTCGCGCGCCGCGCGCATCTGGGCAAAGTCCTCGCCGGCGTGATAGCTCGACCGGGTCAACGGGCTCGCGGCGACTTGCAGGAAGCCCTTGGCGCGGGCAATCGCGCCATAGGCATCGAAGGCCTGGGGGGTGACGAATTCGGCCACTCTGGCGTGACTGGGCGTGGGCTGGAGATATTGCCCCATGGTGAGAAAATCGATCTGCGCGCAGCGCATGTCGTCCATCACCTGGTGCACTTCGAGCCGCTCCTCGCCGAGCCCGAGCATGATCCCGCTCTTGGTGAAAACCTTGGGATCGTGGCGCTTCACCGTCTCGAGCAGCTTCAGCGACGCGTAATAGCGCGCACCGGGGCGAATCGTCGGATAGAGCCGCGGCACGGTTTCGAGGTTGTGGTTGTAGACATCCGGTCCCGCCGCGACGATCGCCTCCACCGCCGCTTCCATCCGCCCGCGAAAATCCGGGGTCAGGATCTCGATGGTGGTTTCAGGCGTCGTCCGCCTCAGCGCTTCGATCACCTTGACGAACTGCCCCGCTCCACCGTCGGGCAGATCGTCGCGGTCCACTGACGTTACGACGATATGTTCCAGCCCCAGCTTGGCCGCTGCCTCGGCGACATGTTCCGGCTCCTCGGCATCGACCTTGCCGGGCATGCCGGTCTTGACGTTGCAGAAGGCGCAGGCGCGCGTGCAGGTGTCGCCCAGTATCATCACCGTCGCGTGCTTCTTGGTCCAGCACTCGCCGATGTTGGGACAGGCCGCTTCCTCGCAGACCGTGTTGAGCTTGAGGTCGCGCATCAACTGGCGGGTTTCGCCATAGGCCTGCGATGTCGGCGCTTTTACCCGGATCCAATCGGGTTTGCGCTGCCGTTCGGGCCCTTCCCGGGCAGGGGCAGCTGGGGGGGCGGCGGAAAGGTCGTTCATGCGGCGCGGATAGGCGCAACGCGTCCGTCTTGCCAGAGGCAATCGGAACCCCCATGTAGCCGGCCATGCCTGACAACGCTTCTCCCGAACTGTCCCGCCTGATCGATGGATACCGCCGCTTCCGCGAGCAGGGCTGGAGCCCCAACCGCGAACGCTGGCGCACCCTGCGCGAAGGGCAGCAGCCCGAAGTGATGGTGATCGCCTGTTCGGACAGCCGGGTCGATCCTTCACAGATCTTCGACTTCGATCCCGGCGAGGTTTTCGTCGTGCGCAATGTCGCTGCGCTGGTGCCGCCGTTCGAGACCACACCCGGGCACCATGGCGTTTCCGCGGCGCTGGAATTCGCGGTTCAGGTGCTCGAAGTGAAGGAAATCGTCGTCCTCGGCCATGGCATGTGCGGCGGCTGCAAGGCGGCGCTGACCCAGGAAATGCACGGGGCCGAGCCGGGCCAGGGCGGCTTCATTGCCGACTGGATCGCCATGCTCGACGAAGCCCGCGCGCCGATTGCAGCCAGCCTGGGCACCCAGGGGCGCGAGGCGGAGCGGGCAATGGAACATGCCGGCGTGCAGGTCAGCCTGAACAACCTGCGCACTTTCCCCTGCATCCGCAGCAAGGAGCGCAAGGGGCTGTTGACCCTGCGCGGCGCCTTCTTCGCCATTTCCGACGGCGTCCTGCACCTGCTGGACGAGGCAACGGGGCATTTCGAGCCGGTTGCCTGATGCGAAAAGGGCGGCAGTCGCCTGCCGCCCTCTCGCATCGCGTTGAAGTAAAGTCTTACTGCGCGGCCGGTGCGGCACCCTTCTGATTGGCGTAAACCGTCCACAGCTGGCCGATCGCCTTGCGCGGCCCCTGGATCCTGGCGAACGAGGCCTTGGCTTCGGCAAGCTTGTTCTGATCGACCTGGGCAATGCCAAGCCGAGTCAGCATGCGGTCGCTGTCGACGCCAGGCTTGGTCAGCGCGATGGCATAAAGCGCTTCCGCCTTGGCGGCGTCGCCATAGCTGAGGAAGGCATCGGCCGCGCCGCCGACCAGTGCCGCCGAGGCTGCTGCTCCGCGTGCATCGCGTTCAAGGCCGGGCAACGAAGCACGGTCGGCCGCGACACGGCTATCGGCATTGGTCTTGGCTTCGACGACGAAGGGATCGCCAGCCCTGAGCTTGCCTGAAGCAAGCCCGGCGCCGATGACCTTCTGCGCCTCGCCCGGAAGACGCCGCGGATCGACCGCCTGGATATACTCGATGTAATCCTGCGCAATGTCGAACGACGAAGTGCGCTCCATCAGACGCATCAGGTCCAGCACTTCCTGGCTCTGATAGCCGGACAGCGAACGAACCACGCTGATCGCGGTATTCCAGCTTTTCCGATCGGGGTAATTCTGGACCAGCAGGGCCGCCAGATCGGTCGATGGGCCGAACTGCTTGGCGTCATAGGCATATTGCAGCGCCGTGCGGATCGACGATTCGCTGGGCTTTGTACCGGCGGCCCTGGCAGCGTCGATATCGCGCTGCGCATTGGCGAGAGCGGCCTGCGGGTTGTTGCTGCGCTTGTAGGAATCGTTGAGCACGGCATCCAGCTGGGGATCGCTGAACCCCTTGTCCTTCGCCGCCTGAACGTAACGCGCCGCCGTGACGTAATCACGCGTCTGGTAGGCGGTTACGCCAGCCAGCCAGCTGACCCTGCCGACCATTTCGGGCGCAAGGACGCCGCTATCGAGCATCATCGCCATGCCGCGATGCTGGGTCGCCGGATCGGCGATCAGACCGCCGTAGTTGGCGATCATGTTGCCCAGCTTGAGCTTGTCGCCGGGAGTGGTGGCAACCGCGCCGGCCGCATCGAGCTTGGCCTTGGCGCCGCCCAGCGCTGCATCGACCTGCGCCGCGGCTGCCGCCTTGGCTGCCGGATCGCGCGCCGCTTCGGCGGCTTGCGAGGCGGTCTGCACGGCCGGATTGCTGCGGGCCTCGGTCAGCGCCTTGTCGAGTTCGGCGGCGGCGGTGGCGAATGGCTTCGAGAACTCGACCTTGGGCGGAGCCGGCGGTTTCGCCGCCATGGCCGGAGCCGAGACGAGCGCGCCACCGGCGACGCCCAGAGCCAGAGCCGTGCCAAGCGCAGCGCGGCCGATTGCGCCGCGCAGCGGCTTGCGGGTCGAATTCATCGTTTGGGTCTCCTCAAGAACACGCCGGCGAGTCGCACGCGCAGCCATCCCTTCCGGCCGAGCCATTGGCGGGAATTCGCCGGCTTGGCAATGGTTCGCGGACTTAGTTTTCTCCCATTGAACGGCGATTGAATGGCCGAATGCCCCGCCGTTCAGAATCAGTCGCGCACATGTGGAAAAACGCGGGTTTGACGTGGCGGGAACGCTGCCTTGGGTGGCGTTGGCGAAACCATTCCCCTAGGGCCGGAAACATGACAATTCCCGGCAACAAAACAGTCCTTTCGGCGTGACCGACGAAACCGACATTCCCGATCCGCAGCAACCGGCAGGCGAATTCCCGCGCGTCGACATCGTCGACGAGATGAAGACGAGCTATCTCGATTACGCGATGAGCGTGATCGTCAGCCGCGCGCTGCCCGATGTGCGCGACGGCCTGAAGCCAGTCCACCGCCGGATTCTCTTCGCCGCGCAGGAAGGCGGCATGGTCGCGGGCCGGCCCTATCGCAAGTCGGCCAAGATCGTCGGCGACGTCATGGGCAACTACCACCCGCATGGCGACGCGGCGATCTACGATTCGCTGGTGCGCATGGCGCAGGACTGGTCGCTGCGGCTGCCCCTGGTCGATGGCCAGGGCAATTTCGGCTCGATGGACCCGGACCCGCCGGCCTCGATGCGGTACACCGAGGCGCGCCTTGCCCGCTCCGCCAACAGCCTGCTGGAAGATCTCGACAAGGATACCGTCGATTTCACCGACAACTACGACGGCTCGCGCCAGGAACCGACGGTTCTCCCCGCGCGCTTCCCCAACCTGCTGGTCAATGGTGCGGGCGGCATTGCCGTGGGCATGGCGACCAACATTCCGCCGCATAACCTGGGCGAAGTGATCGATGGCTGCTTTGCCTACATGGACAATCCGGCGATCAGTTCGGAAGAGCTGATTCAATACATCCCCGCCCCCGATTTCCCCACCGCGCCGCTGATCCTGGGCCAGGCGGGCGCACGCAATGCCTATCTCACCGGGCGCGGCTCGATCATCATGCGCTGCCGCCACGTGATCGAGGAAGGCCGGGGCGATCGCCGCTCGATTGTCCTCACCTCGATGCCTTACCAGCAGGGCAAGAACGCGCTGGTCGAAAAGATCGCCGAGGCCGCCAAGGACAAGCGGATCGAGGGCATCTCCGACATTCGCGACGAATCGAACCGCGAAGGCGTGCGCGTCGTCATCGACCTGAAGCGCGATGCCACGCCCGAAGTGGTGCTCAACCAGCTCTGGCGGCATTCCCCGGCGCAGGGCTCGTTCCCGGCGAACATGCTGGCGATCCGCGGTGGCCGGCCCGAAGTGCTGACCCTTCGCGACATGATCGAGGCCTTCATCCGCTTCCGCGAAGATGTCATCACCCGGCGCACCAAGTTCGAACTCAACAAGGCGCGCGACCGGGCGCATATCCTGCTCGGGCTGGTGACGGCCGTCGCCAATCTCGACGAAGTGGTGAAGATCATCCGTGGCTCGCGCAATCCGGCGGCGGCGCGCGCGGCTCTGCTCGAACGCGAGTGGCCGATCGGCGAGATCGCGCCCTACATTCGTCTCGTCGAAGCCATCGAGGACGGGCTTGAAGGCGATAGCGGCGTCTACAAGCTGTCCGAAGTCCAGGTCCGCGCCATTCTCGACCTGCGGCTGCACCGCCTGACGGCGCTCGGCCGCGACGAGATCGGCGACGAACTCAAGGAACTGGCCATCGCCATCGAAGGCTACCTTGCAATCCTGGCAGACCGGCTGAAGCTCTATGCGGTGATGCGCGAGGAACTGGCGGCGGTGAAGGAGGCCTTCGCCACGCCGCGCGTTTCGGAGATCGTCGCCGCCGCCGACGGCATCGAGGACGAGGACCTGATCGAGCGCGACGAGATGGTCGTCACTGTCACCATGGATGGCTACATCAAGCGCACCCCGCTCTCCACCTTCCGCGCCCAGAATCGCGGCGGCAAGGGCCGCGCCGGCATGGCGACCAAGGACGAGGACGTCGTCTCCTCGATGTTCGTCACTTCGACACACACGCCGGTGCTGTTCTTCTCCACCGCCGGCAAGGTCTATCG
>JAYRPK010000078.1:0-3577 GCA_041911195.1 Novosphingobium sp.
ATGCCGCTGGGAGCCGTGATGAAACTGGCCTTGACCGGAGGGGATGAACGGCTCGATGCGGCGGAAGCGCACCGCCTTGGACTGTTCGATGAAGTTCTGCCAGCCGCGCAGGTCATGCCCCGCTGCCGCGCCCTGGCGGCAAATATCGCCCGCCATTCGCCGACGGCGGTAGCGCGCAGCCGCGCGGCAATCTGGAACGCGCTGGAACAACCGCTCTCGCAGGCGCTGGAAGAAGCCTGGCGCCTGATCATGCGCCAGAACGATCACCCCGACGCCAGCGAAGGCGTGCAGGCTTTTCTCGATAAGCGCGCGCCGGTCTGGCAGGAACGCACGCCGGGAGATCTGGCGTGAGTTACGGGACAATCGCCACCGCGCAGCACGGCGCGGTCCTGCTGATCGAACTGGTCAGCGAAGACGGCATGAATTGCTACACGCCGGAAATGGGCGAGGATCTGGTTGACGCCCTGCGCGCCGGGGCGGCCGATCCGGATGTCGCCGCGATCGTCCTGACCGGCCGGGGCCGCGCGTTTTGCGCAGGCGCACATAAGGACGTTCTGACCGGCCGCGTCGGCCCCTCAGGTCTGCGCATTGGCGAGGAACACTTCATCACGGGCTTCGCGCCGGAATTCGCGCAATTGCCCAAGCTTACCATCGCGGCGTTCAATGGCGCGGCTGTCGGAATCGCCGTGACGATGAGCTTGCTGTGCGATCTGCGCATTGCCGCACCGCAGGCAAAGTTGCGGACGAATTTTGCCGAACTGGGGATCATCCCGGGCCTTGGCTCAACCAAGCTGCTACCGTCCCTGATCGGACGCGCGAACGCGCGAAAGCTGCTGCTCAGCGAGCGGACTGTCGAAGCCCCGGAAGCGCTACGGATTGGGCTGGTCGACGAAGTTGTCGATGCCGAACGCCTGCTCGAGCGCGCATTTGCGCTGGGCGAAGGGGCGGCGCGGTGCAAGCCCGGCACGCTGAATGCCATCAAGCGATGCCTTGAAGCCGGACCGACCGGCACCATCGCCGAAGCGCTGGATCGCGAGGCGGCCACCGCGGCGGCGCTCAGGGCCCGGTAATGGACCGCCTGATCCCCCATGACGATCTGTCCGCCCTTGCCGGGATCAGTGCGGAAGGTTTCGCGCCCTGGGGCGAGCTGGTCACGATCGGGCCGCAGCAGGCCGAACGCTTTGCCCGCGTTTGCGGCACGGCGACCAACGCCGGGGATGCCCTGCCCGGCTTCCTGATCCTGTCCCTTGTCCCCCGCCTCGTCCCTGCGCCGGACTGGTCGATCACCGGCCATTCCGGCGTGCTCAACCTCGGTTGCCCCTCGATCCGGTTCCCCGCTATTGCCCGAGCCGGAGCCGCGCTGCAAGGCCGCCGACAGCTCTCGGCGGTCCGCAAGCATCCCCGGGGCACCCTGATCACGCTGGAATTCGAAGTCCGCGAAGCAGGCATGGAACAATCTTGCATGATTGCCCTGAACGAGTTGCTATACCTTTCGGGACGCTCGACATGATCGGATCAGCTATTGCCGGGCAAGTCGCCATAGCCGGGATCGGTCAGACGGAATTCGGCAAGGGGCTGGGCCCTTCCGAACGTGAACTGGCCTGCATGGCGGTGGATGCGGCACTGGCGGACGCGGACATCGAACCGGGTGAGATCGATGGCCTTGCCTGCTACACGATGGAAGCCACGCCGGACTTCGAACTGCTCAGGTCGATGGGGTTCGGTCCCCTGCACTGGTTTGCCCAAGTTGCCCATGGCGGCGGCGCCGGTCCGGGAACGGTCGGGCAGGCCGCCATGGCCGTGGCGACAGGCCAGTGCCGCGCGGCGGTGATATGGCGCGCCCGCAAGCGGTCTGCCGCGGCTTCGCGGGTTTGGGCGCAGACCAGCCCGGTGCTGTCCGATCACTGGAAATGGTCGCGCCCGTCGGGCCTGCTGCGCCCGGCTGACGAGGTGGCCATGCTGACGCGCCGCTATATGCACGAACATGGCGACGTTTCCGACGCGCTGTGCGAAATCGCCTTGGCCCTGCGCGCCTATGCCTGCCGCAATCCGCTGGCAACGATGCATGGCAAGCCGATGACGCGGGACGATTACTACGCCTCGCGCATGATTGCCGATCCGCTGCGCCTGTTCGACAACTGCCTTGAGACCGATGGCGCCGTAGCTCTGGTGCTGGTGCCGGCTCAGCGGGCAAAGGCGGCGGGACAGTGCCCGGTGGTGATCGAGGCTTTCGCCCAGGGGATGGCGCCGGGGCATCAGCAGATGGCCGATTTCCACCGCGCCGACCCGCTATCATCCTGCGGGCGGGTGGCTGCCGAGAAGCTGTGGAGCATGACCCCGCTTGGCCCCGGCGATGTAGATGTGGCGCAGATCTACGATGCCTTTTCCCCGCTGCTGCTGTTCTCGCTAGAAGCCTACGGCTTCACCCCGAAGGGGACTGCCGCGCAATTCATCACCGAGGGCGGAATCCGGCTTGACGGAAAGCTGCCGTGCAATACCGCCGGGGGCAGCCTTTCCGAAGCCTATCTCCACGGGCTCAACCACGTGACCGAGGCTGTCCGCCAATTGCGCGGTAGCGCCGCCACCCAGGTTGCAGATGCGCGGGTGGCACTGGTCACAGGCTGCGACGTGACGCCGAACGGCGCGCTTCTGCTGCGGAGGGACGCATGATCGAAGGCATCCCCCTGCCCGACCGCGAAGGGCCTTTCGAGGAAGGCTTCTGGGCCACGCTGGACCGGGGCGAACTGGCCCACCAACACTGTACCGCCTGCGGAGCCTGGCACTTCCCGGCCCGCTGGCGCTGTTCCTGCAAAGGCCAGCTGGAATACCGCACGGTCAGCGGCGAAGCGGAGCTGTGGTCATGGACCCTGGTCCACGCCCCCGTCCTCCCCGCCTTCGCACCTTTCACGCCCTATGTGGTGGGGATCGCCCAGCTGGCCGAGGCTGCAAACCTGCGCATGGTGGGTCCAGTGTTGCGCACCCCTGGCGACCCGATCAACGCAGTGCGCCTGGAAGAATTGCGAATCGGCATGCCCTTGCGCGCGGCGATCATCCCCATTGCCTCAGACATTGCCTGGCCCGCCTGGCTCATCGCCTGACGCGCAGGACCGGCCCATGGAGTTTCCACAGTGAAGACCGATTACGATCCCTTTTCAACCGAAGCGATGACCGACCCGCATGAACTTTACCGGCAGTTGCGGGCGGAAGGCTGCCCCCACTTTGTGGAAAAGCGCAAAGCCTGGGCGCTGACCCGCTTCGATGACCTGCGCACCGCAAGCCTGAGAAGCAAGTGGCTGGATTTCACCGCCGGCCAGACCCCGGCGCAGCTGATGCTGGGCGAACCAACGCCCCACACTTTCATGACGATGAACGTGCCGGAAAACCGCAAGTGGCGCGGTGTGCTGGAACCGTTCTACTCGGCAGGCGCGATCAGCCATGAAGTTCCGCGTCTCACCGCCCTGATCGAGAAGGAATTCGCTGACCTGCGCGGCAAGCCGACGTTCGACGTCTATGGCGAATTCGCCAACCAGGTGATGTGCATCAACGCCGGCTACAACCTGGGCATGGACGAAGGCGA
>JAYRPK010000079.1:0-5397 GCA_041911195.1 Novosphingobium sp.
ACGCGCCGGACCATGGTGTTCGACCGGGAAAGCCGGGTGGTGGCCAACCCCCGGCAGTGGGAGCGGGAACTGTTCGCGCGGGTGCCCTACGTGCAGCCGGGCACCTGAGTCATACCCGGTTTCAGTTGCGCTGAAACGGGTGCGGCACTGGTCCACTCCCCCGCCCGCAATTGAAACAGACTCTATTTTACGGGGTTGGGATAGGACACTATCAGCGACAGCGGGCGGCGGCCGCGCTGGCTGATTCCGACCACGGCCCCCTTGTAGAGATAGGCCGCCATGCCCGCGCGCAGCATGGCCCGCTGCCCGTCGGAAATGACTTCGCCTTCGCCGGCAAGGACATAGTAGACTTCGTCGTGGTCGATCGGATGGGGGCCGATCGCCGCGCCGCGATGCAGGATGCGGCGGCGGAATTCCATGGTGCGCGGCTGGGGCGCGGCATCGGAAATGCGGTAGGCCGTGCTCATGCCTATGGCCCCGTGCGGCGGGGGTTCCTCGCGGCGGGTCCGTGCTTCGTCGATCACGGCCATGGGCAGGGCGGCGGCCGCCGCCAGCGCGGCCAGCATCACTTGCCGCCTTCGCGCATCTGCTGGTCGCGGGTCGAGAGGTGCTCCTGAGCGCCGTCCTTCTGGCCCGGATAGCGACCCGATTTCGGCATCATCGTATCGAGGTTCCAGTCGGCCTCGACGAACGGCGCAGCGCTCGGCGCGAGAACCGGATAGCCGCCCACCTGCTTTTCATCGTCAATGATCTCGCCGCGCCCCTCGGCGATGAAGAACAGCACGCGGATGTCATGTTCCGAGCGGTCCCATGGACGGGCGCCGACTGTGCGCAGCAGGCTGGTCTCCACCTCGCCGGAGGGCAGGACCTGGTAGCCCGCGAGGCCGGCGAGCGGGGCCTTGGCAGTTATCAACTGCGCGCGGGTTTCGCCGTAGCGGCCGAACTCGGGCAGTGCATTGCCGTGGCGGTCGACCGCGCGGTTGTCGCGGCCGTAGTATTTCAGGTCGCCGTCGCCGCCCAGCATCAGGAAGGGCAGGCCGGGATCGGTGTCGTTGCCGCCGCGCATGACATTGCCCACCGCAGTCAGCTCGCCTGTGACATAGGGGTGGTCGATCCATTCCAGCGACATCAGGTTGTAATGCACCGCGCGGTGGCCGGGATTGTAGATCAGGTTATTGATCATCAGCGCCTGCGCCCCGCCCTTGAGCAGGGGCGAGCGCTCGACATTGTGGGCCCAGACGTTGCGGTAGAACACGATGGCCGTGGCATTGTCGTGGATCAGGCTGCCCTTGGAGTGCTCGCCCTTGGGGTGAGTGGATTTCGCCAGGCCCTCGGCGGCGAGGTTGTCGCGGAACACGACATGGTGACTGGTGCCGGCGCGCCATTCGGCCACAGAGTCGCCGGTGAAGCGCGGGCCCGAGGCGGACATGTTCTCGTCCACGCCCCACAGGAAACTGCAATGCTCGATCAGGACGTTGTGCGCCGCCACGGTGGTGATCGCGTCGGCGGCGGAATCGATCAGGCCACTGGTGGCGTTCACCCCCTGGACAACCGCACCCACGTTGCCGCCGGTCATCACCCGGATGTGGCTGACGATCACGTCGTGGGCCTTGAGGTCGATGCCGCCCTTGACGATAGTGATGCCCGGCGAAGGCGCGGTTTGACCGGCGATGGTGAGATAGGGTTCCTCGATGACCAGGAGGTGCTGGCCGAGATCGATCACCCCGCCGACTTCGAACACAACGATGCGCGGCCCCTTGGCATTGATCGCCTCGCGCAGCGAGCCGGGCCCTTCGTTGGCCAGGGTGGTCACCCGGATGATGCGACCGCCGGCGCCGCCGCGGGTGGGATCGGCAGGGTGCGCAAAGGATTCCACCTTGGCCGCCGCGCCGCTTTCGGCACAGGCCGGGGGCGTGACGACCAGTTGCGACAGGGCCAATGCGATACACGAATGCAACACTTTGCGGATCATCGTCAGGCCTCCCTCGGCCCTTCTTGACAGGGCGCGACAAATACGGCAACTAAAAATGACACCGGTTACCACAGCGGGCCAAGAGGGACACGGTTCGGCCCGGGCAAGGGGAGCAGCAGTGCACGGGAAGGCAGCGTCGAGAGACCGGGCCAATCCTGCGAGCCGCTTTTGACACCGGTAGCAATGTGGGAACCCGCAAGGGGATCGAGGGAGTTCTTATGCGCCAGACCGTAACCCGTTTCGCCATGCTCAGGATCGCGCTTGCCGCCGGCACCGCGCTGGCCATGCCTTCCATCGCCCTTGCCCAGGCAGCGCCCGACAGCGACGGCGTCAGTGCGGACGAAATCGTCGTCACCGGCTTCCGGCAGAGCCTCGAAAAGGCGCTCAGCGTCAAGCGCGAGTCGGTCGCCGCGGTCGATGCCATTGTCGCCGAGGACATCGCCAAGATGCCCGACCAGAACCTTGCCGAGTCGCTGCAGCGCATCCCCGGCATCTCGATCTCGCGCGATGCCGGCGAAGGCCGCGCGATCACCGTGCGCGGGCTGTCCAGCCAGTTCACCCGCGTTCGCGTCAACGGCATGGAAACGATCGCAACTTCCACCGACGGCGCTTCAGCCAATCGTGATCGCGCGTTCGACTTCAATGTCTTCGCTTCCGAACTGTTCAGCTCGATCGTCGTGCACAAGACGGCCGAGGCCTCGCTGGACGAAGGCTCGCTGGGTGCGGTAGTCGATCTCAACACCGGCAACCCGCTGGCGGGCAAGAGCGGCTTCACCGCCGTCGTCTCGGTGGTCGGTTCCTACAACACGCTGTCGAAGAACCTCGGTCCGCGCCTTGCCGGGCTGCTAAGCTGGAAGAACGATGCCGGCACGTTCGGCGCCTCGATCTCTGCTGCCTATTCCAAGACCAAGACGCTGGAACTGGGCAACAATTCGGTCCGCTGGGCGCAGGCGCGGTTCGACCAGGTCGATGCCACGCCCTGTTTCACTTCGGCCAATTCGGGCGGCTCCTATGTCGCCAGCGCCGCCTGCGACAAGGCTTCGCTGGCCTTCCACCCGCGCATTCCGCGCTATGGCGAAGTCGCGCATGATCGCGAGCGGCTGGGCCTGACCGGTTCGATCCAGTTCGCACCGACCGATGCCACCAAGATCTCGATCGACGGCCTCTATTCCAAGTTCGATGCCAGCCGCGAGGAAAAGTGGGGCGAAGTGCTGCTGCGCTCCAACGAGCGTTCGATCAATGTCGTAGGCCCGGTCTATGATTCCAATAACAACCTGGTTTCGGCAACTCTGAACGATGCCTGGGTCCGCACCGAACATTACCTGCGCCAGAGCACGACCGAATTCCACCAGCTCAGCGCAAGCTGGGACCAGGATATCGGCGACAAGTTCCGCTTCACGCTGACGGGCGGTTTCTCGAAGTCGAATGCCGACATCCCGGTGGAAACCACGATTATCTTCGACGATCGCGATGCCCAGGGTTATTCCTATGATTACAGCAACATGGAATATCCCAAGCTGACCTTCGGCACCAGCGTCACCGATCCGGCCAACTTCCAGCTCGCCGAAATCCGCGACCGCCCATCCAACGTCACCAACCGTTTCAAGACCATCCAGCTGCGTGCCGAATACGATCTTGCCGACTGGATGACGATCAAGGCCGGCGGCGTCTGGCGGCGGTTCAACTTCGATGTCATCTCGTTCACCCGCGACACTGCGGTCTGCGGCAACGGCGGGACAAGCCTCGTCACCAGCACTTCGGGGACGATCGCCTGCTCGCTGAGCTCGGCCTTCGGGCCTTCGGCAGTCTATGGCTTCCCGGTCATTTCCCCGCTGTCTGAAACATTCACCATGGGCAGCGCCGGCCAGCCGGCAGGGAATACCAATTCCTGGCTCGTGCCCAACCTCTCCTCCGCTGCGGCCTTCACCAACCTCTATGGCCGCGCGCTGGCGATCGATGCGGGCAACAACCGCGGCGTCCAGGAAACCACCAAGGGCGGCTACCTGCAGGCGGACATCAAGGGCAGCCTCGGCAATATCCGCTTCTCGCTCAACGCGGGCGTGCGCTACGTGAAGACCGACCAGAGCTCCTACGGGCTGGTCAGCGGCGTCAACGCCACGGTCACGCGCAGCTATGACGACTGGCTACCCTCGTTCAACCTCGCCGTCTTCCCGACCGAAAACGTCATCCTGCGCGCCGCCGTCGCCAAGGTCGTGACCCGGCCGACGCTCGGCTCGCTGACGCCGGGCGGTTCGGCCGACGGCTTCAACTTCCGCGTCACCAGCGGCAACCCCTTCCTTGAACCCTATCGCGCGACCAACTACGACCTTGCCGCCGAATGGTATTTCGCGCCACAGGCGGTGCTGTCACTCGCCTGGTTCAAGAAAGACGTGAGCACTTTCACCCAGTCCGCCTCGATCACCGGGGCGACCTATACCCAGACTGGCCTGCCCGTCTCGGTGCTCAATCCCAGTTCGCCCGCCGCGCTCAACCAGGCGCTGCTGAGCCAGCCGATCTGGACCCTGGTGACCACAGTCAACGGATCGGGCGCGACGCTCGACGGGTGGGAGCTGGCGCTGCAACTGCCGTTCAAGACCTTCACGCAGGGCGTGCTGGGCAACTTCGGCATCATCGCCAATGCCACTTTCATCAATTCCGACGCGACCTTCAACCTGCAGGGGCCGGCCACGGTTTCCGGCGGCGCGCTGACCAACGTCGCCGTCACCAATACGCTGGCCAACGTCTCGAAGAAGGCGTTCAACGGCACGCTCTATTATGAAGACGGCAAGTTCAGCGCGCGCATGATGCTGAGCTATCGCAGCCGCTATCACGAAGGTGCCAGCGGCACCGGCAACCTGCTGGAAGGCTATGGCGCCACCACCAATCTCGACGCATCGATACGTTACAAGCTGACCGACTGGGTCGAACTGTCGGTGGAAGGCACCAATCTGCTCGATACCTACCGCTATCGCTTCACCGACTTCGATGCCGACCGGAACTACGAGAACAACCACTTCGGCCGCACTATCCTGTTCGGTGCGCGCTTTCGCATGTAGGCCTTGCGTCCGCAAATGAATTGGGCCGACATGCCGTCATGACTTTTGACAGACGGTCCTTGATAGCCGGAGGAGCTATCTTCGGTGTCGCAATGCGGGCGGGGGCGCAAACGCCTCCGCCCGGTTTGGCAGGCGCCGGGCCCGCCGGGCTTCCCCAGCCGAACGAAACCATCGATCTCTGGCCAAAGGGCGCCCCCGGCGCGCCGGCCACGCCGCTGGTCGAAAAGGTCGATGAGCGTTCGACCGACAACCTCGTCAGCGATCGCGCGGTTTACGGTATTTCGCGACCGCGCCTGGCGGTGTTCCGGCCGGACCGGCCCAATGGCGCGGCGATCTTGCTGGCGCCGGGCGGCGGATATCGCTGGGTGG
>JAYRPK010000080.1:0-12983 GCA_041911195.1 Novosphingobium sp.
CATGCCGATCAGCATCAGCGGCAGGGTCTCGCCCAGGCTCAGCAGCAGGATGCGCAGCGGCTTGAACGGATCCCTGGTCAGCTTGGCCTGCGCGAGTTCGGCAAAGCCGTAGCCATATTCGGCAAGCTCGCGGCTCGCCGCCTGCCGCATTTCGCTCAGGACTTCGCCGTGGTGGCGCGCTTGCTCCGGGCTCGCCGTGCCCAGCCTGACCTGTTCTTCCTCGCCGATGTCGCCCAGCGACAGTGCGGCGCCGGTCAGGTGCCAGGCCGCAAACAGGATCAGGGCCATGGCGACCAGCCGCCTTGCCGGCATTTCGCGCAGGAACAGCGCCACCACTCCAGACGCGGCGTAGAGGAACAGGATGTCACCCCACCAGAACAGGAAGTAATGCGCCAGGCCAAACAACGCCAGCCAGCCCAGCCGGCGCAATTGCAGGACCTCACCGAAGGCCCCGCTGGCGTCGCGCCGTTCGATGAACAACAGCATGCTCGCGCCGAACAGGATCGAGAACAGCGCGCGCATCTTGCCTTCGATGAGCAGGAACACGCCGGCAAAGGCCCATTGGTCCGCCGCTGAGCCGGGATGGGGGAAATTGGGCGAGAGCACCGAAGCGGCGGGCCCGGCGAAGCCGGCCACGTTCACGCCCAGAATGCCGAGCACGGCAATCCCGCGAATCAGGTCGAGCGCATGGACCCGGTCCGGCCCGGCGAGGCCGTCAGTTCCTGACAATGCGGCAATCGAAGCCGGCGGAAGTCAGCCCCGCGCAGGCCGATCGCGCCGCGCCCTCGCTGGCATAGCCGGTGGCCTGCAGGCGCGTGACCGCGCCGCCGGGGACCAGCGCCTTGCCATGCCCCGCCACTTCCGGCCGCCCCTTCACTTGGTTCCACAGCTTGTCGGCATTGCTGGCGACACCGAAGGCGCCAAGCTGGATGCGCCATGCGCCGCTGGCGGCCACGGGTGCGACCGCGCGCGGTGCTGGCGCTGGAGCGGGCGCGGGGCGCGGCGTTGCTGCTACCGCGGCGGCGGGAGGGGCTGCAATGGGGGTTACTGGCCGGGGGCGGGTAAAGTCTGCGCCGGCGTCGCGCGGGCTTGCATTGGCGGAGGCAACCGTGCGGGCCGTGGCAACGCGCGGCGCTGCTTGCGAGGTAATCACTGGCGCAGGCGGCGTGTTTGCCGCGACGGGACGCGGCGTGGCAGGCGCTTCGGCGACCGCATTGCCGAGCCCGGCCGAAGCCAGTTGCCGCGCCCGCGTCGCTTCGGCCTGGGCTGACAATTCCTGCGCCAGGGTTACGCTTTGCTGGCGTTGGCCCAGTGGAATGTACTGATCCATTTGCGCCAGCGCGCCACTGGCCTGGGTCAGGCCCGCCTGCTGCGCCAGGCTGACCAGCGCATAGGCGCGCACCCAGTCCTTGGGCACGTTGTCGCCATTGAAATGAGCAATGCCGAGCAGATACTGCGCGCGCGGATCGCCACGGTCGGAGGCGGCGCTCAGATAGGGCATTGCCTTGGCTCGCTCGCCACGCTGGAACAGCATCAGCCCGTAATTGTCGGACGCCTGCAGGTGCCCTTGCGCCGCCGCCTTGCCGAACAGGTCCTCTGCCTTGGCGAGGTCCTGCTTGACGCCGCGGCCCAGCTTGTAGGCCTGCGCCAGGTTGAACTGGGCATCGGCATCGCCGCGCGTGGCAGGGCCGGTCCACTGGGCGATCGCCGCGTTGAAATCGCCGCGCGTCCAGGCATCGACCCCTTCCTTGACGTCGGCCAGCGCCGGTGCGGAAAACAGCATTGCAGCCCCGGCAATCGCCACCCAGCCCCCTCGAATTCCGGTCATCCTGTCAGTCTCCAGAAAATCAACGCACGAGCCCAGCGGCTTAACCCGGTTTTGTCTTGCCCACTTTGCTCGCGCATGTCTCGCGCGCGCCTGCTTGGGTTCCATAACTAATCGCTTCGGTAAATAATCCGTTTACGGCTCGGATATACACGGAATTGCGGCTCTTTGCAGATTTTGCATTCTGCGATGTTAACCGGAAATTAGGAACGATCTGCGATCCCCCGGCTCTATCGCATTTGCTGTTGAGGCATTTTGGGGGTTTTGGCTTTGCGCGTATTGGCATTGGCATCGCAAAAGGGCGGATCGGGCAAGACGACATTGTCTGGCCATCTCGCCGTGCAGGCCCAGCGAGCTGGGGCCGGTCCTGTCGTGCTTATCGACATCGACCCCCAGGGCTCGCTGGCTGACTGGTGGAACGAGCGCGAGGCGGACTTGCCCGCTTTCGCCCAGACGACCGTGGCCCGCCTCGCGGCGGACCTCGCGGTTCTGCGCCAGCAGGGTTTCCGGCTGGCCGTCATCGATACGCCGCCCGCCATCACCATGGCGATCCAGAGCGTGATTTCGGTGGCCGAATTGATCGTCGTCCCGACCCGTCCGAGCCCGCACGACCTGCGCGCCGTCGGCGCAACCGTCGATCTGTGCGAGCGCGCCGGCAAGCCGCTGATCTTCGTGGTCAACGCGGCGACGCCCAAGGCCAAGATCACGTCCGAAGCCGCTGTCGCGCTGTCGCAGCATGGTACGGTCGCTCCCATTACCCTGCACCACCGCACCGATTTCGCCGCCTCGATGATCGATGGCCGCACCGTCATGGAAGTCGATCCGGGCGGCCGCTCGGCGATGGAAATCACCGCACTGTGGAATTACATCGCCGACCGGCTGGAGAAGAATTTCCGCCGCACCGTCTTTGCCGCTCCGGCCAGCAATGTCACGGTACTGCCCGGCAGCAGCCGCCCGGCCGGCGGCTTCGGCCGGCGGGTCGCGGGTTCCTGACGGGGACATGGGGGCATGTCCGAACCGAAATCCTTCGCATCGCTGAGCCCGGGACTGCTTGCGCGCAAGGGCGCGGCGAAGCCTGCCTTGCGCCACCAGCTCAACCCCAAGCAGGCGGATCCGTCCGACGAGGGCGACTGTGATGTTGCCGACCAGGTCTTCCATGAAGCCGATGTCGTCGAGATCGGATCGCGCGCGGCGATTGCCGCGGTACCGGAAGTGATCCGCCAGCAGCAGTCCATTGCTGCGCGCGTGGCAAAGCGGCCGACAGTGCGCCGTTCGGCGCTCGCCGATGGACGCAATGCCGCCTTTACCCTGCGTCTCGATGCGGACCGCCATCTCAAATTGCGGATGGCCAGCACGCTCGAGAACCGCAGTGCCCAACAGATCGTCACCGAGGCGCTCGACCAGTTCCTCGCCAGCCTGCCCGAAGTCGCCGAACTGGCGTCGCGGGCGGGAAAACGCCGCTGAATTTATCAAAGGGGACCTAACATGACCTCGCATCGTTCGACCCGTACCTTGGCCAAGACCGCAGCCTTGGGTGCCATTTCCGCGGTGCTGCTGTCCGGTTGCGCCGGCGGCGCGCACCTGGCGCGGCTCGACCAGGGCGCACCGCGCGCCGAAGCCAAGACGCGGCAGAACAACGAACGCTCGGTCGTCCGCGCCGAACGCCAGGTCGAACGCAACCCGAACATTGCCTCGCTCCGCACCGAACTGGGCATTGCCTACCTCAACGCCGGCCGATTCGAATCGGCGACGACCGCGCTGAACGACGCGATGCGGTTGGGCGACAACAACGCCCGCGTGGCGCTGAGCCTTGCCCTGGCGAAGATCGGCACGGGCAAGGGTCGCGAGGCGGTGGCGATCCTCGACGATTGGCGCGATTCGATTCCGGCAAGCGATCTTGGCCTCGCCATGGCGCTGGCAGGCGAATCCGGCCGCGGCGTAGCGATCCTCTCCGACGCGCTGCGCGGTGGTGAAAACACGCCCAAGCTGCGCCAGAACCTGGCCTATGCCTATGCCCTCGACGGCCGCTGGCGCGAGGCGCGTACCATGGCCGAGCAGGACGTGCCCGCCGACAAGATCGACGCGCGGATCAGCGAATGGGCGATGCATGCCAAGCCGAGCGACTACCAGAACCGCGTCGCCGGCCTGCTGGGCGCGCCGGTGCGCAACGATCCCGGTCTGCCGCAGCAGCTGGCCCTCAATACCTCGCCCGCAACCGAACAACTGGCTTCGGAAGTGACGGCATCGGTGCAGCAGCAGCCGACTGCCATCCCCATTTCGGCAAATGCCGAACTGCCGGCCACCGGCGAGGCCGCTGCGCCTGTCGCGGCCATGGAGGAGCCGGTGCTTCCCGCCCCGGCGCCCCGCCTGCCCGAACCGCAAGCCGTTGCCGCCGCGCCTGCGCCAGCTACGCCAGACAACTTCGCCAATGCCTTCACCGCGCCGGTATTCAACGCCCTGGCCAGCGAGCCGCGCCGTCAGGTCCGTTCGGTCCGCGTCGCCATGCCGGCGGCCAAGCCGGTGGTGCAGCGCAATGGCAGCCACCTGGTGCAACTGGGCTCGTTCTCCAGCGAACAGGGCGCCCGCCGCGCCTGGGGTATCTACACCGCCCGCAACGCTTCGCTGCGTGACTATCGCATGGTGATCACGCCCGCGGTGGTGAACGGCAAGAATTACTGGCGGGTCGCCGCCGGGGGCTTCGATGCCCGCGGCGCGAACGGCCTGTGCTCTTCGGTTCGCGGCAAGGGCGGCATGTGCTTTGCCTATGCCGCCAATCGTAGGCCTGCCGGTGCCGCCATGGCGGCCGCTCCGCGTGCAACTGCGCCGCGTGCGACCGCACCCAGTGCGGCCGGTCCGCTGTGGGCGCGCCGCCGCTGATACACATCCCTCCGCCCATTGGGTGGACAGACTGGCCCCTCCCTCGCGGGAGGGGCCTTTTCTTTATCAGCCGATGCGCGCGCCGCCCTTGAACAGCGCGGTCGCGCGGCCCTGCACGGGCTGCTTGTCGAAGGGGGTGTTGCCCGCGCTGGCGGCCATCTTGTCCGAATCGACGATCCATGGCCGCTCGGGATCGATAATCGCCACGTCGGCCTGCCAACCCTCGCGCAGCTCGCCGGCGTCGACGCCCAGCAATATGGCCGGGTTGCGGGCTACAAGGTCGAAGACGCGCGCCATGCTGATCGTGCCGTCGCGCACCAGCCCCAGAGTCAGCGACAGCAGGGTTTCCGCGCCCGCCATGCCCGGCTCGGCGTCGGCGAAGGGCAGGCGCTTGTCCTCGGGTCCGCGCGGATCGTGGCCAGAGGCGACCACGTCGATCGTGCCATCGGAGAGGGCGGCGAGCACTGCCTGACGGTCCGCTTCGCACCGCAGGGGCGGCGAAAGCCGGGCGAATGTGCGGAAGTCGCCGATGGCAAGGTCCGACAGCATGAAATGGGCCGGCGTCACGCCCGCCGTGATCGAGAGGCCCCGCGCCTTGGCCGCACGCACCAGGGCCAGTCCCGAAGCTGTCGTGACCTGGCGGAAATGCAGGCGCGCGCCGGCCAGTTCGGCCAGCGCGATGTCGCGCGCGATGGCCAGCGCCTCGGCCTCCGCCGGAGCGGAAGGAAGGCCGAGCCGTGTCGCCATTTCGCCGGCGGTGGCGACGGCGTTGGCTGAAAGGCCGCCGTCCTCGGCATGGGCAATGACGACAAGGTCCAGCATCGCGGCATAGCGCAGCAGGCGCAGCATGGCGCCCGAATCGGCGATCCAGGCCCGGCCGGTGGCGACAGCCCGGGCGCCCGCGTCGCGCATCAGCGCGATCTCGGCCAGTTCGCCGCCTTCAAGGCCCCGGGTCGCGGCAGCAATCGGATGGACCCAGAAGTCGGGTTTGCCCGACTGGGCGGCGAAGCGCACGCGCGCCGGGTGGTCGAGCGGGGGCGACTGGTCGGGCATCAGGGCTGCCCGGGTTATGCCGCCGAAATGGAACGCCGGCTTGTCGATGGCGAAAACGCCCAGATCGACGAGGCCCGGCGCAATCAGCGCCCCTTTGGCATCGACGACGGTATCGCCAGCCTGCGGCGCAACTTGGCCCACTTGCGCGATGCGGCCATGCTCGCAGCGGATCCCGCCCGGCGACAGCTCGCCGTCGGGGAGCACAAGCCGGCCATTGGCGATGCAAAGCGGGGCGGCCACGCTCATGCCCAGGCCCCCCGCTGGCCGCGCGTCAATACGTCGAGGCAGGCCATGCGAATGGCGACGCCCATCTCGACCTGGCGGGTGATCGCGGAACGGTCCGCCAGATCGGCGACATTGCTGTCGATTTCGACCCCGCGGTTCATCGGGCCGGGATGCATGACCAAGGCGTCGGGCTTGGCCAGGGCCAGCCGCTCAAGCGTCAGGCCGTACAAGTGGCGGTATTCGCGCGGGCTTGGCACGAACTGGCCCTGCATGCGTTCCTGTTGCAGCCGCAGCATCATCACTACGTCGGCGCCCGGCAGCGTAGCATCGAAATCGAAAAAGGGCGTCACCCGCATATCCTCGATGCCTTCGGGCATCAGAGCGGGCGGAGCGCAGACCCGCACTTCGGCCCCCAGCGAAGTCAGGCACAGGATGTTGGAGCGCGCCACCCGGCTGTGCAGGATATCGCCACAGATCACCACGGTAAGCCCGGCGAACTGGCCCTTGGCATGGCGAATGGTCAGTGCATCGAGCAGGGCTTGCGTCGGATGTTCGTGCTGCCCGTCGCCGGCGTTTAGCACCGGGCAATCGACCTTGCCGGCGATCAGCCGCACCGCGCCCGAACTGGCGTGGCGGATGACGATGGCGTCGGCGCGCATGGCGTTGAGCGTCACGGCGGTGTCGATCAGCGTTTCGCCCTTCTTCACCGAGCTTTGCGCCGCGTTCATGTTGACCACGTCGGCGCCCAGGCGCTTGCCGGCGATTTCGAACGACAGCCGGGTGCGGGTCGAGTTTTCGAAGAAGGCGTTGATGATGGTCAGCCCGGCCAGCCGATCATCGCGCTTTTGCGGCTGGCGGTTCAGCTCCACCCATTGTTCCGCCTCGTCGAGCAGGAACAGGATCTCGTGCGGGGCCAGCCCGGCAATGCCGAGCAATCCCACGTGCGGAAAGGCGGCGGAGCCTGCCGGATAGCGGCCCGCGTGCGAAGGATTCGGCGATGTCATCGAAGACAGCGCCTTAGACAGCGCGGGGCTCGTGCTCAAGCCACTTTGCCAAACTCTCCACCGTGCTTAATATGACGCCTTTCCTCGAGAGGCGGTTTCATGTCGTTCGCGCGCAAGGCCTGGCACATTCTGGTGGCCGTCAAGGACGGGCTCGTGCTCCTGTTCATGCTGCTGTTCTTCATCATGCTCTATGCCGCGCTGACGGCGCGTCCCAATGCCGGAGCGGTGCGCGAAGGGGCGCTGCTGCTCAAGCTCAATGGCACGGTGGTGGAAGAGCCTGCCCTGGCCGACCCGCTGGAAGGCCTGCTGTCGAGCGGTCCGCCGATGAAGGAATACCGCGCCCGCGACATCGTCCGCGCCCTGCGCGCGGCGGCCGGCGACGGACGGGTCAAGGCGGTCGTATTCGACCTTTCCGGCTTTCAGGGCGGCGGCCTGGTGCACATGCAGGAAATCGGCGCGGCGATGGATGCCGTGCGGGCGGCGAAAAAGCCGGTGCTGACCTATGGTGGGCTCTATACCGACGATGGCGTGATGCTGGCGGCCCATGCCAGCGAGACATGGATCGATCCGATGGGCGGCGCCTTCGTGCTCGGACCCGGGGGCAATCATACCTATTACGCTGGGCTGCTCGATCGCCTGAAAGTCACCGCGCACGTGTTCCGTGTGGGCACTTACAAGAGCGCCGTCGAGCCTTACCTGCGCAACGACATGTCGCCCGAATCGCGGGCGGCTTCCTCTGCGGTCTACGCCGCCTTGTGGGATGCGTGGAAAGCCGATGTCGCCAGGGCGCGCCCGAAGGCCAATATTGCCCTTGCCACCACCGATCCGGCGGGCTGGCTCAAGGCGTCGGGCGGCGATGCCGCGCAGGCCGCGATAAGTGCCGGGCTGATCGACAAGATCGGCAACCGGGTGGATTTCGGCAAGCGCGTCGCCCAGATCGCCGGAGCGGACAGCATCGACGAGAAGCCTGGCAGCTTCGCGCATACGCCGCTGCGCACCTGGCTGGCGGCCAACCAGCCAGGCCACGCCGGCAAGGCGATCGGCGTCGTGACGGTCGCCGGCGTGATCGTCGATGGCAATGCCGGCCCGGGCACGGCGGGCGGCGATCGCATCGCGAAACTGCTCGACGAGGCGCAGAGCGAGGATCTTGCCGCCTTGGTGGTGCGAATCGATTCGCCGGGCGGCTCGGCCGCCGCCTCGGAGCGCATTCGCGAGGCGATCGAGCGCCAGAAGGGGCGGCGCATTCCGGTGGTGGCCTCGATGGCCAACCTCGCCGCAAGCGGGGGCTACTGGGTTTCCACGCCCGGCACCCGCGTCTTCGCCGAGCCGGGGACGATCACCGGCTCGATCGGCATATTCGCTGTGGTCCCCACCTTCGAGAAGGCCCTGGCCGAATATGGCGTGACCAGCGACGGGGTGAAGACCACGCCGATTTCCGGAGAACCCGATGTGATCGGCGGGCTGTCTCCGCAGCTGGCCGGCATGCTGCAGGCCAATATCGAGCATGGCTATGCCAAGTTCCTCGGACTGGTCGGCCAGGCGCGCGGCAAGACGCCCCAGCAGATCGATGCCATCGCGCAAGGGCGGGTGTGGGACGGCGGCACGGCGCGCCAGAACGGGCTGGTCGACCAGTTCGGCAATCTCGACGATGCGCTGGCCTATGCCGCCAATATGGCCGGATTGAAGCAAGGCGAATGGCATCCGCTCTACCTGGGCGCCGACACTGATCCCTATGCCGCTTTCGTCGAACGGCTGAAAGGCGACGAGGACGCATCGGACGAGGCGCGGGCGGTGGACTGGGCCGGGCTTGTCGCCGAGCGGCAGTCGCAACAGGCGGCTCAGGCGCTGGCCGGCGCAAGGCGGCTGCTGACCGCGCGCGGCGCGCAGGCGCTGTGCCTGGAATGTCCGGCAAATGCCCCCGCGGCCCAGCTTGCGAAGGAGCGATCCGGCCTGTTCGAACGGCTTTTGGCGCGGCTGTTTGGCCAAATATGAAACGCATCGGGCGATCGGGCAAACCCTCCGTCCCGTAACGCTTGCCCTTTGCCCGGACTGCCGATAAGGGCACCCCCTTGAATTTTTCGGGCTTCGTCGCCTCGCGGGCGTGGCGGAATTGGTAGACGCGCTGGATTTAGGTTCCAGTATCGCAAGATGTGGGGGTTCGAGTCCCTTCGCCCGCACCAGTTCCCCATGTTTTCGGGAATGCTCTTCCGGCAGGCGCGGCGCCCCAGCGAAAGTGAAAAGGCACTAATTGTCATGCAGATTGTCGAAACCGTAAACGAAGGCCTGAAGCGCGCTTATTCGGTCAAGATCCTGGCCGGCGACATCGCCGTGCGGATCGACGAGGAAGTGCGGCGCATCGCCCCGCAAGTGCGCATGCCCGGTTTCCGTCCCGGCAAGGTTCCCGCCAACCTGGTCAAGAAGATGCACGGCCCGGCGATTCACCAGGACGCGCTGAACATTTCCATTCGCGATGCCATGGACCGTCTGGTCAGCGAAAAGCAGCTGCGGCCGGCGATGCAGCCGCAGGTGACGCTGGGCGAAGGTTACGAGCAGGGCAAGGACGCGGAACTGGACGTCAGCCTGGAAGTGCTGCCCCTGCTCACGGTGCCTTCGCTCGATGGTCTCAAGCTCGAACGACTGATCGTGCCGGTGAGCGAAGAGGAAGTCGATGCCGCGATCAAGCGCATTGCCGACCAGCAGAAGAGCTTCAAGGACGCCAAGAAGGGCAAGAAGGCCGAGACGGGCGACCAGGTGCTGTGCGATTTCGTCGGCAAGCTCGATGGCGAGGCCTTCGAAGGCGGATCGGCCAAGGACCAGGCCATCGAGATCGGCGCCGGCCGCCTGATCCCGGGCTTCGAGGACCAGCTTGTCGGCATCAAGGCCGGCGACGAACGCCAGATCAAGGTGACTTTCCCCGAGGACTATCCGGCCAAGGATCTCGCCGGCAAGGAAGCGACCTTCGACATCACGGCACATGCGGTGAAGGAACCCGGCGAAACCGTCATCGACGAGGATTTCGCCAAGAACCTGGGCCTCAAGGACCTCGACCAGCTGCGCACGCTGCTGCGCGGCCAGCTCGAGCAGGAAACCTCGGGCCTGACCCGCACCCAGATGAAGCGCCAGTTGCTCGACCAGCTTGCCGCCGGCCATGAATTCGACGTGCCGCCGTCGATGGTCGAGGCCGAGTTCGAACAGATCTGGGCCCAGCTCGAACACGAAGCCAGCCACGAGGAAGACCCCGAGGCCGCGCTCAAGGAAATCGAGGCGGAAAAGGACGACTACCGCGCCATTGCCGTGCGCCGCGTGCGGCTGGGGCTGCTGCTGTCCGAAATCGGCCAGGCCAACGGCGTCGATGTGACCCAGCAGGAAATGACCATGCTGATCCAGCAGGAAGCCCAGCGCTACCGGCCAGAGGATCGCGAGCGGTTCGTCGAATACGTCCGCTCGGACGCCATCGCCGCCGCCCAGCTGCGCGCGCCGCTCTATGAGGAAAAGGTCGTCGACTTCTTGTTCGACAAGGCCGAAGTCACTGAGCGCAATGTGAATCGCGACGAGCTTCAGGCCGCGATCGAGAGCGAGGACAATCACGTCCACGGTCCGGGCTGTGGTCACGACCATGGCGACAAGCCGGCCAAGAAGGCTGCGGCCAAGAAGCCCGCCAAGGCCAAGGCGGAGCCCGCCGAGGAAAAGCCGGCGGAAGCCAAGCCGGCCAAGAAGGCCGCGGCCAAGCCCGCCAAGGAGGAAGCTCCGGCAAAGGCTCCCGCCAAGCCCAAGGCCGCCGAGCCGGCCAAGGAAGCCGCTCCCAAGAAGGCTGCCGCCAAGCCCAAGGCCGAAGCCGCTCCCGCCAAGGCCGAGAAGAAGCCGGCTGCCGCCAAGAAGCCTGCCGCCAAGAAGGGCTGATCTCTTCCGGGGCGGCGCTTTAGACCCATATCCGACCAGGTATGCACACCGTGATTGCTGTTGGAAGCTTCTCGGCAAGGAGCGTTGCGCAGAGCGGGTCGGGAATCCGGTCAAGCAACGCGACGCAGTCCGAGGGGCTTCCAGCAGCAACCCCGAAGGGGCGGGCCGCTTTTGGCCCATCCCGGCGTCGCTCGTCGGTCACTATATGCGCGCATAGCTCCCTCCTCACTCCTTGTGCTGGGCCAAAATCGGCTCCGTCACGGTGTGCATACCTGGTCGGATATGGGTCTGGTCACCGCCCCGGCACAGGCGCGGCTGTAAGGCCTGACCGGTCGATTGTTGGGTTAATCCCCTTGAACATCGCGGCTTGCCACGCGACATAGGCGCACCATCGAAGAGAGGCATTTTCATGATCGACCTGTTCGGCGCTTCCGGCGCGCAAGGAAAATTCACCACCGATCCCGTCACCGGCGCGCTGGTGCCGACCGTGGTCGAACAGTCGAGCCGGGGTGAGCGGGCCTTCGATATCTTTTCGCGCCTGCTGCGCGAGCGGATCATTTTCGTCACCGGCGAGGTCGAGGATCACATGGCCTCGCTGATCGTGGCGCAGCTCCTGTTCCTCGAAAGCGAGAATCCGTCGAAGGACATCTCGCTCTATATCAATTCGCCGGGCGGCGTGGTCACGGCCGGGCTCGCGATCCACGATACCATGCAATACATCCGCCCGCGCGTTTCCACGGTCTGCATCGGCCAGGCCTGCTCGATGGGCAGCTTCCTGCTCGCGGCGGGTGAGCCGGGCATGCGCATTGCCCTGCCGCAGGCGCGGATCATGATCCACCAGCCTTCGGGCGGCGCACGCGGCATGGCCAGCGACATCGAGATCCAGGCGCGCGAAATCCTGCGCCTCAGGAAGCGACTCAACGAGCTTTATGCGAAGTACACCGGCAAGCCGATCGAGGAGATCAATGAGGCGGTGGATCGCGACAACTGGCTCGATGCCGAAGAAGCCAAGGCCTTCGGTCTGGTCGACAAGGTGTTCGAATCGCGCCCCGAAGGCGATACGCCGGGCTCCGACAAGGGTTCGGGCGGGGCGCCGGAATAGACGCGGGCATGGGGCCAAGGAAATATCAACCTTTGCGCTTCAGCCCCGGGCAATCTTCCCGTTCTATAGCCGCAGGATTGCCAAATGCGCCCGGCGGGCTAGAATTTGCGAATCTTCCTCCCCGGAACTTTCCGGGTTGGGATTGGGATAAGGCATGACCAAACTCAGCGGTTCCGATACCAAGAGCACTCTCTACTGCAGCTTCTGCGGCAAATCCCAGCACGAGGTGAGGAAGCTCATCGCGGGCCCGACGGTGTTCATCTGCGATGAATGCGTCGAGCTGTGCAACGACATCATCCGCGAGGAAACCAAGGCGGGGATTGCCGGCAAGAAGGACGGCGGGGTTCCTAGCCCGCGCGATATCTTCGAGACGCTGAACGACTATGTCATCGGCCAGGACCGCGCCAAGCGCGTGCTATCGGTGGCGGTGCACAACCACTACAAGCGGCTCAAGCACAGCGGCAAGGGCGGCGACGTCGAGCTGCAGAAGTCGAACATCCTGCTGGTCGGGCCGACCGGTTGCGGCAAGACCTTGCTGGCGCAGACCCTGGCCAAGACCTTCGACGTGCCCTTCACCATGGCCGATGCGACGACGCTGACCGAAGCCGGTTACGTCGGCGAGGATGTCGAGAACATCATCCTCAAGCTGCTGCAGGCGTCTGACTACAACGTCGAGAAGGCGCAGCACGGCATCGTCTATATCGACGAGATCGACAAGATCAGCCGCAAGGCGGAAAACCCCTCGATCACCCGCGACGGGTCGGGCGAAGGCGTGCAGCAGGCGCTTCTGAAGATCATGGAAGGCACCGTGGCCTCGGTGCCGCCGCAGGGCGGGCGCAAGCATCCGCAGCAGGAATTCCTGCAGGTGGACACGACCAACATCCTGTTCATCTGCGGCGGTGCGTTTGCGGGACTCGAACGCATCATTTCGGCACGCGGCAAGGGCACCTCGATCGGCTTTGCCGCCAAGGTGGAGGCGCCGGACGACCGGCGCACC
>JAYRPK010000081.1:0-12239 GCA_041911195.1 Novosphingobium sp.
CCGCGCCTGCGCTTCGGGGCCATCGAACTGGGCGCGCACTGGCTCGGGCCTTTGGCGGAGAACCTCGACATGTGGGCGGAAAAGGTCTTCGCCCGGCGGTTAGAGGGCAAGCTGTCGCTCAAGCCCTCGCAATACCTGGCGCGCAATGTCCGGGTGACGCCGCACAACATAGTCGAGCCGGTGGACCGGTTCTTCCGGCGCTACCCGCAGGTGGCCGATTGCTATTGCTACTCGACCGACTACCCGCACCTTGAAGGCGGACGGCACATCAAGGACAAGGTCTACGAGATGCTGGCCCCGCTAGGAGGGGAGGTGGTGGAGAAGTACTTCGTCACCAACGGAGAGTGGCTGCTGCCTTAGATTTCACCCCGCAACCCGGCTCCGGTCCACATGCAGCGGGCGCATGTAGGAGGGATCGTCCTTGTCCCGGCTCGCGGTCATGTAGGCCGAGTTCACTTCCAGCCCTTCCGGTCCCCAGTTGTCGTCGCGCGCCTCGACCAGGCAGATGCGCTCGGCAATCGCCCACTTGCCGTCGCGCTTCTCGAACCGGTCGATGTAGCGGCCGCTCGAATGGCAATAGAACGGCGCCTCGCGATTGAGGCAGCGAAACAGGTAGTAGCTCTCGCAATGCGCCACGTCGCCATCCAGCTCGCAGCGGTGGTTGGTAATGTGGTGCTGGGTGAAGTGCTGCATGCCATAGTGCAGCGCGAAGACGGAATCGGCGAAGCCCTCGATGTCGCCGACATAGGTGCCGTGGTCGTCGATGGCGTCCGGATGATAGGCGGAGAGCAGCATGTCGCGATCCAGCCGGTCGATCCCCCGGCAATAGCGCATGATGCAGTCGTAGATCTCCTGGCGGTCCTTGAGTTCGCGCACCAGGGCGGCTGTTTCGGCGTCCATTGAGTCATCCTCACGCGGTTTTGTCGTTGGCGCGATGCATATTGCAGTTGCGGCGTCGGGGAAAGCCGCGATAGTCCTTGGCTCAGGGAGTGAGTTGCTTGGAATACCGCAAGCTTGGACACAGCGGCCTGCAGGTCAGTGCCTATGGCCTCGGCGTGATGACCTTCGGCGGGCAGACGCCGGAAGCGGATGCACTGCGCCAGATGGACATGGCCTTCGATGCCGGGGTCACGCTGTTCGACACGGCGGAAAATTATCCCACGCCGACAGGCCCGGATACGCAGGGCCGTTCGGAAGAAATCCTGGGGCGCTGGATCGCTGCGCGCGGCAATCGCGACCGGGTGGTGGTCGCGACCAAGGTGGCCGGTCCCGGCAACCGCGCGGGCGACATGACCCATATTCGCGGAAACGAACGCAAGCTCGATCGCCACAATGTGGTCGCCGCCATCGATGCCAGCCTGCAGCGGCTCGGCACCGATTACATCGATCTCTACCAGGTCCACTGGCCGGAGCGCTCCGTATCCACCCATGGCCGCCAGCGCTTTTCCCTGCTGCGCGACGAGCCCGGCCAGATCGCCATCGAGGAGACGCTGGCGGCGCTTTCCGAACAAGTGGCAGCGGGCAAGGTCCGCGCCATCGGGGTGTGCAACGAAACGCCCTGGGGGGTGATGCGCTACCTGTTCATGTCCGACTTGATGAACGTGCCGCGCATTGCCTCGATCCAGAACGGCTACAGCCTGCTCGACCGGCAGTTCGAGATCGGCCTTGCGGAAGTGGCCATGCGCGAAGGGATCGGGCTGATCGGATATTCGCCTCTCGCGTCGGGGACGCTCACAGGCAAGTATGGCGACAGCCCCGCGCCGATCGCCGGTACCCGCTCGGAAGGCAGCCAGGGCTTCGTCTCGCACATGCTCTCCCCCGCCCGCCGGCAAGCCATCGCCGCCTATGCGCAGCTCGCCCGCACCCACGGGCTGGAGCCGGCGCACATGGCGCTGGCCTTCGCGGCGGCGCAGCCGTTCATGGCCTCGGTGCTGATGGCGGCTTCATCGGCGGAGCAGCTTCAGGGCAATCTCGGCGCCATCGGGCTGACATTGCCCAAGGAAATAACCCAGGCGATCAACCAGATCCACGACAGCCACCCAAACCCAAGGTAGCCCCATGAACTTCGGCCTCAACGACGACCAGCAGATGCTGCGCGACACCTTCGCGCGGTTCCTCGACGAGAACTCCAGCATGGCCCGCGTGCGCAAGGCGCAGGAGAGCGGCGGCTTCGACCGGGAGCTGTGGCACGGACTTGCCGAGCTGGGCACTTTCGCCATGCGGCTGGGCGAAGCGGCGGGCGGCCTCGGCCTGGGCACGATCGACGCGGCGCTGGTGATGGAAGAGGCGGGGCGCATGCTGGCTTCCGGTCCGATTGCCGAGGCGCTGGTGGCGGCGCGGCTGCTCGGCGACCTGGGCGCCGATGCCGGGCTGATCGAGGCGGTGACATCGGGCGAGAAGGTTGCGACGCTGGCCTTCCGCGATGTGGCGAAGCAGCCGGTGCAATGGCTGGCGGGCGGGGCGCATGCCGATCTGGTCGTCGCGCGGCGCGGCAATGACGTGGTTGCATTCTCGCTCACTGCCGCCGACCGCAAGGCAGAGGAAAACCTTGCCTCCAACGGCATCGGCGAAGTGGATCTCGGCAAAGCGCAGGCGACAGTGCTGGGCTCCGGACAGGCGGCGCTCGACCTGTTCGGGGGCGGCCTCGAGGAGTGGAAGCTGCTCACCGCCGCTGCGCTCAATGGCCTGTCACGCGAGGCGCTGCGGCTGGCGTCCGCCTATGCCTGCGAGCGCATTGCCTTCGGCGTGCCGATCGGCACCTTCCAGGGCCTGTCGCACCCCATGGCGAACCTCATCACCGACGTCGAAGGTGGGAAGCTGATCACCTGGAAGGTGATCCACGAGATCTCCAGCGGCGATCCCCATGCCGCCGCCCACGTCAGCCTCGCCCTGTGGTGGAATGCCAAGACCGCTTCGGCCAGCGGCATCCAGTCGCTGCGCACTTTCGGCGGCTATGGCCTGACCACCGAATACGATGTGCACCTATACAACCTGCGCGCCAAGGCGCTGCCCTTGATCGCGGGCGATACCGGGCGGCTGCTCGACGAGGCGGCAGGCAGGATCTATCGCGGCGACAAGGTGGCGCTGCCCGATGTCGGCGAGGTCACCATCGATCTCGACCTGGGCGAGGAAGCGGCTGCACTGGCGACCGAGATGGACGCGTTCTTCGAAAAGACCCTGACCGCCGAACACAAGGCGCATGCCCACTATTCGTGGGACGGGCACCACCCGGAGGTGCACAAGAAGCTCGCCGATGCGGGCCTGCTGTTCCCCTCCTGGCCCAAGGAAAAGGGCGGGCGCGGGGCGTCGCCCTATGCCAGCCATGCGGCGCACGCGATGTTTGAGAAGCACCACTGGTCCGGCCACGCCATCGGCACCACCCAGATGGTCGCCGCCATCGTTGACCGCTTCGGCGGCGAGGAACTGCGCCGCGAGGTGTTCGAGCCGGTCATGCGGGGAGAGAAGATCTGCAGCCTGGGCTATTCGGAACCCGGCTCCGGCTCCGACGTCTTCGCCGCCCAGTGCAAGGCGACGCCCGAGGGCAACGGCTGGCGGATCGACGGCACCAAGATGTTCACCTCGGGCGCCAACCTCTCCGATTTCATCATCATGCTGTGCCGAACGAACACGGAAGTGGCCAAGCACAAGGGCCTGACCATGTTCATCGTGCCGACCACGGCCGAAGGCTTCTCGCTGCAGCCGGTCCATACCTTTCAGGACGAGCGGACCAACATCACCTTCTATGATGGCGTGAAGATCCCCGACACCTACCGCATCGGCGAAGTCGACGGCGGCGTGCGCGCCATGGCCGCGGCGCTGGAGCTGGAACACGGAGGTGGCGGCTATGCCCACCAGATCCTCGCGATCATCGAGGCGGCGGAGGAACTGTGCCGCAAGATTCCATGTGGCGAGGGCAGGCTGATCGAGGATCCCATGGCGCAGCGCCGACTGGCGCAGGCGAGGGCGCAGGCGGCGGTGGCGGAAATGATCGGCTTCCGTGCACTGTGGTCGGCCGAGGAGAAGCTCAACCTGCCCGCCGCCGGCCCGATGTCGAAGGTGTTCTCGACCGAGGCTTTCCTTGCGGTAGGGAGCGACCTGCTCGATTTGACCGCACCGCTGTCGCTGTCGAAGCGCGAGGGGGCGGCGGCGTTCGTCAACCAGAGCTATCGGCATGCCCATGGCACGACGATCTATGCCGGGACCAGCGAGGTGCATCGCAGCATGATCGCCGAGAAGGCGCTGGGCCTGCCGAGGAGCCGCAACTAAATCCTCCTCCGAAGGGGGAGGATTTACAGGCCCAAAATCCTCCGCGCGTTCCCCCCAAGGATCGCCTCGCGCTGGGCCTCGTCGAGCCCGGCTTCCTCGACCACGTCCAGCGCCGAAATCCGCGCCACCCTGGACATTGAGTAGCAATTGCTGCCGAACACCAGCCGCTCCGCTCCCACCCGCCGCACCGCCCGCTCCACCCCGCGCGGGCCAATCAGCGAGCTGGTGAGGTCGATCGAGACGTTGGGGCAATCCTCGGCGAGGCCCAGCAACTGATCGAGGTTCTCCGGGCTGGTCATGGCATCGAGCGCCACGAACGGCATGCCTTCAAACCGCTGCGCCAGCCGCCGCATGCGCCACGGCGCCTCGAAATCGCCATTGGCATAGCAGTGCGCCATGAAGACCATGCCGCAGGCCTGCATGCGCTCGGCAATGCCGAACATTACGGCATGGTCCATCGGCAGGCCCTGCATGCGGTGGTGCCACGAGAGGCCGCGAAAGCCGAGCCGGGCGAGCCGTTCGACCTCATCGTAATTCGCCTCGCCATGGCGCGGGTCGAGGGTGCCGAAAGTGGCGGCGAAGCGGTCCGAAAGCGCTGCATAGGCATGCAGCCCCTCGTTGATCGCGCGGATGTCGGCAAAGCCCTCCGGCGCGCGGTAGGAATGGCCGGGCATCAGGGCGCAGTGGCCGATGGCGAACATGTCCATGAACTGCAGGCGCACCTTGCAGTCCTCTTCCGGCGGGGCCCAGCCGCCGCTGCTGCCGGGCACGCCGATCAGGGCGCCATAGTGTTGGTGCAGGTCGAACCGCGCGCTCATGCGAACAGCCTTTCCGCATTGCGCGAGAGGATCGCCTCCTTCGCCTCGGCCGGCGCCAATGCCCTTTCGACGATCCCCAGCGTCCGCGCGAACGGGTCGCCCCCGCCGCTGCCGAACAGCAGCCGTTCCGCGCCGCAGCTACCGACCATGCCGTCGAGGTCCCAGGACTCGGAGAGCAGCGACAGCGTGTAGAACACCCCTTCCGGCCCGCCCCTGTTCTCGCGGGCGAGCATGATGTTCTCCCAGCTTTCCAGGCCCCCGGTGACCACCAGCGGCACCCCGGGGCACAAGGCGGCTAGCGCCCAGATGCGCCACAGGCCCTCGTTTACCGAATAGGGCGCGGAGTGGATCAGCGAGACCAACCCCAGCGAGTGGGCATGGCGGCACAGCTCTGCCAGCGTGTGATCATTGGCGAAAAAGCCCTGCGCCCGCGCGCTCCAGACCACGCCCGACAGGCCGATCGCGGCCATCCGCTCCAGCTCCGCCGCGGCGACATCGCCATACTTGGGCTCGACCACGCCGCAGGCCCGCGTGCCGGGCCGGGCTTTGGCTTCGGCCGCCATGGCATCGTTGATCGTGCGGTTGTCGGCCACGCCGTTCGCCAGCGAATAGTAAGTCGGCGGCGTCAGGATCAGGCGGGCCTCGGGCAGGTCCGCAAGGTCGCCCTTGAGCCGCGTCGTGATGCCGGGCGAGTCCACCAGCTCGAACTCGTCCGCCACGCGGAGCGCCCGGAAATCGGCATCGGTGATATCGGCCATCAGTCTCCCCGCTTTTTGGCCCGCCACTTTGCGCTTGAGAGCGCCCCTGTTTCCCGCCAACGTCCGCCAAACAGGCCAACCAGTCAACAGGAGCGGGACGAGGAATGTCGGGAAGCGACCTAGCCATCATTCACGGCATTCCACTGGAAGAAGAGCCGGGGCTCGGCTCGCTGACGCTGCCCGGCTTTCTCGCGGAAGTCTGCGAACGCTATGGCCCGCGCGAGGCGCTGGTGATGTTCGAGGGGCATGGGGCCTCCGGCCGCTGGACCTATGACGAGCTGTGGGCCCGCTCGATGGAAGTGGCGCGAGCCTTGGTGGCCTGCGGGGTGGGCAAGGGCGAATTTGTCGGCATCCTGATGACCAACCGGCTGGAATGGGTCTCGGCCATGTTCGGCATTGCCATGGCCGGGGGCGTCGGGGTGGGCCTTTCGACCTTTTCGACGCCAGAGGAGCTGGAAAAGCTGCTGCAGATGTCGGCCGTCTCGACCGTGCTGTTCGAAAGGCATGTGGCGGCGAAGGATTTTGCCGCGATTCTGCGCGAGCTGGAGCCGAAGCTGGACACGGCGCAGCCGGGCAAGCTGGCCTCGGCAAAGTTCCCCTTCCTCAAGCGCCTCGCCATGGTCGGCGAAGGCCCGATAGTTGGCGCGATCGAAAGCTGGGAGCAATTCCTTGCGCACGGTGCGAGGGTGGACGAGGCGCTGGTGAAATCGCGCGCGCAATCGGTCCACCCCTCCGATCCGGCGCTGCTGTTCTTCTCCTCGGGCTCGACCGGCAAGCCCAAGGGCGTCCTCTCGATGCACCGCGGGGTCAACATCCAGTCATGGCGCTGGGTGCGGATCTACAACTATCAGCCAGACATCCCCGTGCGCTGCTGGTCGCCCAACGGGCTGTTCTGGTCCGGCAATTTTAGCATCTCGCTCGGCGGCACGCTGGCGGCGGGCGGCGCGCTGATCCTGCAGCGATTGTTCGATCCGGCGGAATCTGTGCGGTTGTTCGAGGCGGAGCGGGTTTCCATGCCCTATTGCTGGCCGCACCAGTGGGCCCAGCTCGAAGACGCGCCCGGCTGGGACGAGGCGGACCTTTCGAACTTTTACTACTTCGAGCCCGCGCAGAACCTGCGCCGGGTGCAGAAGACCATTTCCACCCCCTGGCTCGAGCCGCACGCCAGCTATGGCTCGACCGAGACCTTCACCATCTCGGCGGCCTACCCCTGCGGCTCGCCCGAGGAGCTTTGGAAAGGCTGCAACGGCGGCGCGCTGCCGGGCAACACGATCAAGATCGTCGATCCCGAGACCGGCAAGACGCTGAAGCGCGGCGAGACCGGCGAATTCGCCATCAAGGGTCCCACCCTGATGCTCGGCTACATCGGCCTGCCGCCCGAGGAAGCCTTCGACGCCGAGGGCTTCTACCACGCCGGCGACGGCGGCTTCATCGACGAGCGTGACCGCCTCATCTTCCAGGGCCGGATCAACGACATCATCAAGACCGGCGGCGCCAATGTCTCGCCGGTCGAGGTCGACTGGACGCTGTGCAACTGCCCGGGGGTGAAGGTCTGCAAGACCACCGGCGTGCCGCACCAGACGCTGGGCGAAATGGTGGTGAGCTGCGTCGCGCGGGTCGAGGGCAGCGAGCTCAGCGAGGCCGAGGTGATCGCCTATCTCAAGGAGCGGCTGGCGGCCTACAAGGTGCCGCGCAAAGTGCTGTTCATCGAGCCGGGGGACCTGGACTTTACCGATACGGCGAAGATCAAGCCGGCGGAGGCGAAGGCCTTTGCGCGGCGGAAGCTGGCGGAAGAGGTGGGGTGAGGGGTATCGCACTGCCGCGTACGGCATTACAATAACATCGTGAGAAAGCTATTTTTCTTCTTGCTGCTCGCATCCTGCACTTCGTCGGATCAATCGAGCGTGCGCACGGTTGGTGCGGTCGAGATTAGAATGCAGAATACTTTGGATCGTGCCGACCTCCTGAACCTATTCAAACGTGTGGCTGCTACAGATCCGGAACTGCATGTGGACGACGTAAGTGAGAAGTGGCGGGAACTGACGGAAAGATCAAAGAGGACAGACCCCGTCCCGATTGAAGTGACGCTGTATGTAGGTCTCTGGCGTGGGAAAGACGATGACGAACAAGAAGCCGGAGCCAGCGACATGTTCCACCCTGGACGTGTATGGATAACATTCCCCCGGGGCCAACAACCAGAGCGGTCGTCAAAGCTCAGAGCCACAATGCTTTCGGAAATTTTCAAGAGGTGGCCGGACGCGCAACCCATTCCCGTCTTACCTAGCGGCGGGCTGCCATTTTCCAATGATCTGCAAATGACAGACAAAGGGTACAAGATCGTGAAGTCCGCAGCTTTAAGGTATGAGTTGCCGGCCTCATCAGAAATCGTTGTGTCTGACTGATAATCAAGGAACCCCCATGCTGACAGGAGCCCGCTTCGGCACCCGCGACATCAAGCGCGCGATAGCATTTTACGATGCCGTCACCGCGGAACTCGGCGCCGCGCGGGTGATCGACCGGCATGGCATGGCCGGCTATCGCGGCGCGGAGGGCGGGATTTTCATCGTCGGCACCCCGCGCGAGGGCGAGGCCTCGTTCGGCAACGGCAGCCAGGTGATGTGGGCCGCGCCCAGCCGCGCGGCGGTCGATGCGACGCATGCGAAAGCGCTGGAAATGGGCGGCAAGTGCGAAGGCGCGCCGGGGCCGCGCGGGGCGGCGGAGACCAACATGTATGCCGCCTATTTCCGCGATCCGGATGGCAACAAGATCATGGTGATGCGCCTGGGGGAATAAAGCAGGTTGGGCAGGGACAGGTTCACACCGTCCAGTTCAGCCACTCGCGCGCGGTGCCCGCGAGGATCGATTGCTTTTCGCTTTCGCTGAGTTCGGGGTTCTCGCGAATGGCGAAAATCAGTTCGGCCCATGTCTCGCCGGTCTGGTTGGCCGACACATCGCTTGCCCACATGATCCGCTCGGCACCGAAGGCGTCGATCGCCTGCCTGAGATAGGGCCGCGCGGCGAGGTTGGGATAGCCGCCGGCATCGAACATGGCGCCGGTATGCGCCCATTTCAGGGCGACGTTCTTGTTGTCCGCCGCCTTGAGCACCCTGGCCCAGGCCTGGTCCCTGGGTTCCGCGCCGACCTTCTCCCAGTGCTCGGCGCTGTCGGGCAGGCCCTCCATCTGGCCGAAGATCCTGGCGAGCACCGGGCCCGGGGGCATGCCGGTGTGGCAGATGATGATCTTCACCGAGGGGAATTTCTTCGCATAGCGGTCGAGCAGGTGGGTGTTGCCGGAAATCTGGACGAAGATCGGCAAGCCCAGCTCGGCCGCGCAGGCGAAAATCGGGTCTTCCTCGCCGGCGGCGAAGGCGGCGATCTCGGCGCGGGTCATGCCCGGCGAGGTACGCAGCGCCTTGACGTTGGGATTGTCGCGCCAGAACTTGAGCACGTGCTTCAGATCGGGATCGCGCCGGTCTGCCCGCACGAGAAAGGCGAAGCGTCCCGGATATTGCCAGCAGGCAAGCTCGGTCGTGGGCGAAGTGGTGCGGATCGCCTCGCCGTTCTTGCCGACCGGGTAATAGGGGTGGCCGGGCGTGCCCATCCACCATTCATCGACCAGCACCGAGGCAATGCCCAGCGCGTCCATCGCCTTGACCATCTCGGCCGCACCGCCCGGCCCCAGGTGCACCTGGCTGTCGAGAATATCCATATGGCCCTCTCCTGCCCGCGATTCGGCGGGCTTGCTCTCCTCCGCCAGTGAAGCGGCTGGCAGCCGCACTGACAAGTGTTCAGGGCATTCCCGGCAGCTTCGGTCGAGGCGCCAGCCAGATTACGATCGCCGAGGTGAAGAAAATCGCCGCGGTGATGAGGAATACGTGGTCCATGGCCATGGTCGCGGCTTCGCGGTCGATCATATGGCTGATGTAGCCGGCCGATTGCTGGGGAGACAGGCCGGCCTGGCCCAGCGTGCGCATCACCTCGTCCGGTTGCAGCTTGTCCAGCATCTCGGCGCGTGCTGCCTGTTGGCTGTCGCCCCAGATGGTCAGTGCGATGGCGGTGAAGATGCCGATCGAAAGCGTGCGCACGAAGTTCTGCAGGCCGGTTGCCGTCGCCATTTCCTCTGGCGGCACCGAATTGATCGTGATCATCGCGAGCGGCATCATGAAGAAGGCCATGCCAAGGCCCTGGATATATTGCGGTTGGGCGACGTGCCAGAAATCGACCTCGTTGTTGAAGTTGGAGCGGACAATCGACATGAGACCGATCCAGGCTACCGCCAGCGAAACCAGCAAGCGCGGATCCACGCCCTTGGCCACTGTCTTGCTGGCCAGTTGCCCGGTCAGCAGCGCGCCGATCGCGGTTCCCGCGACGATCATTCCGGCCAATTGCCCCGGATAGCCCATGGTGCCCTGCAGCCACTGCGGGATGACGACGATGGAGGCGAAATAGGCGCCGAAGCACAGCGAGAAGGCGGCTACCCCGAAGACGAATCCGGGGTGGCGAAACACCCGCAGTTCCACCACCGGATGCTCCTCGGTCAGTTCCCAGACCAGGAAGAACAGGAACCCGATGCCGGCGATCACCGCCAAGACGACGATGAAGGGATCGGAGAACCAGTCGCGCTCGCGGCCAATATCGAGCATCAGCTGCAAGGCGCCGATCCAGATGAACATGAGCGCCAGGCCGACCGCGTCGATCGGTGTCTTGACTGCCTGCGTTTCCGCCGGGCGCAGGAAAACCAGCGCCGACGTCACGCAGGCGGCGACGATCGGCAGGTTGATCAGGAAGATCCAATGCCAGCTGAAATTGTCGCTGAGATAGCCGCCGATATTGGGCCCGAGCGCGGGGCCCATAAGCACCGTCATCGAGGACAGCAGCATGGCCTTGCCGCGATCCTCCAGGCTGAAGATGCGCAGCATCAGCGTCTGGGACAGGGCCATGATCAGCCCGCCGCACAGGCCCTGTCCCAGCCGGCAGACGACGATCATCGGCAGGGTGACCGACATGGCGCAGAGGAAGGAGAACAGCCCGAATGCCGACATGGTGACCGCATACATCCGCACGGTGCCGAAGCGGGCGGCGAGCCAGCCGGTCAGCGGCACGGTCAGCGCTTCGGCGACCGAATAGGAGGTTATGATCCAGGTGCCCTGATCGAGCGAGACGCCGATGTCTCCGGCGATGTGCGGGATTGAAACGTTCGCTACCGTCATGTCGAGCACGACGATGAAATTGGAGAGCGCCAGGAAGCCCGCCGCTATGGGCCTGGTGCCGGCCGGGAGAATGGCCTCACCAGGCACGTCAGTTACCCGAGACGTCGATCTCGACTTCGGTCGAAAGCCCGATGCGCAGCGGATGCGCAGCCAGTTCCCTGGGATCGAGCTCGATCCGCACCGGCAGGCGCTGCACCACCTTGATCCAGTTGCCGGTCGCATTCTGGGCCGGGATCATCGACATCGAGGCGCCGGTGCCGCCGGCGATGCCGGCCACCTTGCCGTGATAGACCACGTCGGAACCATAGATATCGGCCGTCACTTTCGCCGGCATGCCGACGCGGACGCGGTCGAGCTGGCGCTCCTTGAAATTGGCGTCGATGTAGACCTGGCCGATGGGAACGATCGACATGATCGCCTGGCCCTGAGTCACCCGCTGGCCGAGCTGGACCTGGCGGCGCGTGATAACCCCGTCCACCGGCGCGCGGATAACCGTGCGTTCGAGATCGAGCCGTGCCGCGGCCAGCTTGGCCTGTGCGGCGCGGACACCCGGATCGCCGGCCAGGCTGGATCCGCCGACCAGCGCGTCGTTGGCGGCGAACTGGCCCTGCGCGGCGGAACGGTTGGCCTCGGCCTGGGCGATCGTCGCCCGTGCCGTGGCGACCCCGGCGACGGCCGCGGTATGGGCCTTGCGCGCCGCGGTGAGGTCTTCTGCCGAAACGATGCCCTCGCGTGACAGTTCCTGGCGGCGCTGCAGGTCGGCGCTGGCCTTCTCGACTTCGGCCTGGGCCGCCGCAAGCTGCGCCCGCGCTTGGGAGATGCCGGCCGCGCGCGAGGAGACCTCGGCGGAAAGCGCATCGTTGGTTGCAACCGTGCGGCGGAAATCGCGAGCCGCCTCCGCCAGTTCGGCCTCGGCCTGGGCGACGGCGATCTGGGCGTTGGCCGGATCGAGCACGACCAGCACATCGCCGCGCTTCACCGCCTGGGTATCCTTGACGCGAACCTCGATCACGCCGCCGCCGATCAGCGGGGTCACCTGAGCGATTTCGGCATTCACATAGGCATTGTCGGTGCTGACGTAGTTGCGGCCGAAGAGGATATACCAGGCCAGCCAGATCAATGCACCAGTAGCAGCGAGAATGGCCACTCTGCGCAACCATTTGCGGCGCGCGGCCATGTTCCGGGCG
>JAYRPK010000082.1:0-24567 GCA_041911195.1 Novosphingobium sp.
CGATCTGCCTCTACCTCGCCGAAGGCAGCGAGGCCCTGCTGCCGCGCGACGAGGCCGGGCGGGCCCGTGCCATGAGCTGGGTCTTCGCCGCGCTCAACACCATCGAGCCCTACATAACCCTCGTCCAGTTCGTCACCCTGTTCGATGCCGACAAGCCAGGAGCGGCCGAGTTCGCGCCCACAGCCCAGGGCCGGCTGCGCGACAAGCTGGCGCAACTGGCAGACGTGCTGGGCGGCAGGGACTGGCTGGATGACCGCTTCACCGTCGCCGACCTGCTGATGGTCAGCACCCTGCGCCAGCTGAAGCGCCCCGGCCTGCTCGAGCCCTTCCCCATTCTCGCCGCCTACGTCGCGCGCGGTGAGGCGCGCCCTGCCTTCCAGGCGGCACTGGCGGCGCAGATGGACGATTTCCTGCCAGACGAGGAGTTGCCGTCATGAGCTATGTCCAGGGCTTCGCCATCCCGGTCAAAACGGCCGATCGGGAGAAATTCATGGCATTCTCCGCAGATATAGACCGCGCGTTCATCGAGCACGGCGCCATCCGCGTCGTCGAATGCTGGGGTGAGGATGTGCCTCACGGCCAACAGACCGATTTCTACCGCGCCGTCGCCGCAGGCGAGGACGAAAGCGTGGCGTTCAGCTGGATCGAATGGCCCGACAAGGCGACCTGCGACGCCGCCCACGAACACTTTATCAACACCGACGACCCGCGCTGGGATATGCAAAAGAACCCGCCGCCGTTTGACGGCAAGCGCATGATTTTCGGCGGCTTTGTTCCCGGAGTGGATTTGAAGGGAGACTGAACATGTCCAATGATACCGGCGGCTGGATCTGGTACGAATTGATGACCGGCGATCCCGATGGCGCGGCCGCGTTCTATTCTGCGGTGGTCGGCTGGACTTTCTCCGGCTCGCCCGATCCGCAGGCCGGCGGCATCGACTACCGCCACATCGCGCGCGCCGACGGCGGCAGCGCCGGCGGCATGCTGGCGCTGAGCAAGGCCATGACCGATCACGGCGCGCGGCCCTGCTGGGTGGGTTACATCCACGTCGCCGATGTCGACAAGGCGACGGCAGCGATCACTGCCGACGGCGGCACGGTGATCATGCCGGCGATGGACCTGCCGGTCGGCCGCATGGCAATGGTCGCCGATCCGCAAGGCGCACCCTTCTATGTGATGACGCCGGTCCCCCCGCCCGGCAATCCGGACGCCAAGAGCGACGTCTTCTCGCCCGACGAGGCCCAGCACGTGCGCTGGAACGAGCTGCGCACCAGCGATCCCGACGCGGCCCTCGCCTTCTACCGCAAGCACTTCGGCTGGGGGCAGCAGGGCGAAATGGACATGGGGCCGATGGGCAAATACCGCTTCATCCAGCACGGCGACCTCGCCATCGGCGCGGTGATGCCCAAGCCCGCCGAACTGCCGGTGAGCTGCTGGGGCCACTACATCGGCGTCGACGACATCGACCGGGCCGTGGCGGCAGTCGAAGAGGGCGGCGGCAAGGTGCTGTTCGGCCCGATGGAAATCCCAGGCGGCGAATTTTCGCTCGACGGCATGGACCCGCAGGGCGCAGTGTTCGGGCTGGTGGGTCCTCGCAAAGGCTGAACATGACCAACTACACCTTCTTCACCAACCCGATGTCGCGTGGCCAGATCGCCCGCTGGGCGCTGCACGAGGCGGGAGTGGCATACGATCAGGTGCTGGTGCCGTGGGACAAGAAGCCCGAAAAGCTGCTTCAGGCCAATCCGATGGGCAAGGTGCCGACGCTGGTCCACCATGACCAGGGCCAGGACCGGGTGGTGACCGAGGCGGCGGCGATCTGCCACTACCTTGCCGAGATGAACCCCGCGCGCAACCTGCTGCCGCAGGACGCCGAGATGGCGGATTATTTCCGCTGGATGTTCTTCGCCGCCGGCCCGGTCGAAGCGGCGATCACCACCCGGGCGCTGGGGCTGGAAGTTCCGGCGGACCGGCAGGTCATGGCCGGCTGGGGCAGCTTCGAGCGGGCGATCGGCACGCTTGAGGGACATTTCGCCGCCAACAGCTATGTCTGCGGCGCCCGCTTCACCATGGCCGACGTCTATGTCGGCAGCCAGGTCGACTGGGGCCTTACCTTCGGCTCGATCCCGCCCAGCGAAGAGTTCGTCGCCTATGCCGAGCGGTTGCAGGCGCGCGAAGCCTACAAGGCGGCCAAGGCGATCGACAACAAGCTGATCGAGGACATGCGCAAGTGAGCGGCAAAAACGTGGTCTGCCTGTGGTTCGATGGCGGCATCGCCCAAGCCGCGGACTTCTATTGCCGCACCTTCCCCGACACCTGGATCGGCCACTCGCAAACTGCGCCAGACAATGTTCCAGGCATCCCCCAGGGCGATATGTTTGCCATCGAACTCACCATCATGGGCGTGCCCACCTTGCTGCTGAATGGCGGCCCGCACTACAAGCTGAACGAAGCCTTCTCCTTTCAGGTCGCGACCGAAGACCAGGCCGAGACCGACCGCTTGTGGTCGGCAATCACCAGCGACGGCGGCAGCGAGGGGCAATGCGGCTGGTGCAAGGACAAGTGGGGCGTTTCATGGCAGATCGTCCCGCGCCAACTCACTGCCGCCCTGTCCGATGCTGACCGTCAGGCCGCGTCGCGCGCCCAGGCAGCGATGATGACGATGAAGAAGATCGATGTCGCCGCGATCGAAGCGGCGCGTAAGGGATAACCGATGTACGCACTCTACGGCCACCATTTCTCCAGCTACACCTGGAAGGCGCTGATCGCGCTGTATGCCCAGGGCATCGAATTCGAATTCCGCCCGATCGACGAGGACCACCCGCAAAACGTCGCGGTCGTCCAGTCGGCCGGCCCGCTCGGCAAGTTCCCGGTGCTCGCCGACGGAGACAACCTGATCTTCGAGGCCACATCGATCATCGAATATCTTGCGAACCGCTCGTCCGGCCCGGAAATGCTGATCCCGCACGATCCCGACGCCGCAATCGGCGTGCGCATGCTCGATCGGGTGTTCGACAACTATGTGATGAATATCATGCAGCAGGCAGTGAACGAGTACCTGCGCCACCCGGAGAATCCCGACCCGCAGGTGCTTGAGGACGTCCGCGCGCAGCTTCGCCGCTCCTATGCCTGGATCGACGGCTGGCTGCAGTACTACCCGGTGCAAGGCCAGATCACCCTGGTCGAATGCGCCGCCGCGCCCTCGCTGTTCTATGCCGACTGGGTCGAGCGCATCACTGATGACTATCCCCGGCTCAAGGCCTGGCGCGCGCACCTGTTGTCGCTGGAGCCGGTTGCACGCTGCGTCGAGGATGCGCGGCCTTATCGGCCAAACTTCCCGCTGGGCGCGCCCGACCGGGATTGAGAGGAGGACAGCCCATGGCAGTCGAGCTCAACCACACCATCGTCTGGTGCAGCGACCAGCGTAGCGCCTCGGCCTTCTTCGCCGAAATGCTGAGCCTGCCCGAGCCGGTGATGTTCTCGCACTTCCACGTCGTCCAGATGGCCAACGGCGTCTCGCTCGATTTCGCCGACAAGGAGGGCAGGATCGCGCCGCAGCACTATGCCTTCCTCGTCAGTGAAGCGGAATTCGATGCCGGCATGGCGAAAATCGCCGAAAAGGGCCTGAACTTCTGGGCCGACCCGGCGCGCAGCATGCCCGGTGAGATCAACCGCCACTGGGGCGGGCGCGGGGTCTATTTCGAAGGGCCGGACGGGCACTTCCTCGAACTCATCACCAGGCCATACGGCGCCATGGAGGACATATGAGCGACGCGAACGAACTCTCGATCACCCGCCACATCGCCGCCGCCCCCGACAAGGTATGGGACGTGATGGTCAACCGCCAGGAGGAATGGTGGTGCCCGGTGCCCTGGCGCGCAAAGATCGATCGGCAGGACCGCCGCCCCGGCGGGGTCTGCAATATGACCTTCTATGGCCCCGACGGCGAGCAGGAACCGCAGAACGGCATCTACCTCGCCTTCGAGGAAGGCCGCCGCTTCGCCACCACCGATGCCGTCACCGGCGACCTGCAGCCCTCCGGCCCCTTCATGATCGGCATCTGGGAACTGGAGCCCGAAGGACAGGGCACCCGCTACACCGCCCGCGCCCGCCACTGGACCGACGAGGCGGCGAAGCAACACGCGGACATGGGTTTCATCGACGGCTGGAACGCCTGCGCCGACCAGCTCCAGGCGCTGTGCGAGGAGAACTGACATGGAAGGCGGCTGCGACTGCGGCAGGCTGCGCTATCGGCTGAACTGCGCGCCGATCGTCGTCCACTGCTGCCACTGCCGGTGGTGCCAGCGCGAAAGCGGCAGCGCCTTCGCCCTGAACGCGGTGATCGAGGCAGACCGGGTGGAACTGCTGGGCGATAGCCCCGAGCGGATCGAGATGCCCAGCCAGAGCGGCAAGGGCCAGTCGATCCTGCGCTGCCCCACCTGCAGGATCGCGGTCTGGAGCCATTACCACATCGGCCCCGGCGACAAGGCCTGCTTCATCCGCGTCGGCACGCTCGACGATCCCGACCAGTGCCCGCCCGACGTGCACATCTACACCGACAGCAAGCAGCCCTGGGTGCTACTGCCGGAAGCGACGCCGCGCTATGCGGGGTTCTATCCGGGGCGGGATGTGGTTGCGATTTATGGCGAGGAGCGGGCGGCGCGGATGAAGGCGCTGCGGGGGTAGGCGCCACAAGGCCCCCTGCCCTCCCTCGTATCTGGCCTAACAATTCCGCAGGCTAGCTAGGTAGCTTCCCCAGAGGCCTATTGCGCGAAATGGCAAAGCCCTTGGTGCTGGGCGCCCCCGACAAGGGGATTCTTGCACATGTCCGGAATATCAGCATCGCCGGCAAGGCGCGTCGTGGGCTCGCTTGGTCTTGCGCTGGGCAGCCTGGGCATCGCCGGGCAGGCGATCGCAAAGCCGGACGTCGACCTGTCGGCCAGCTATGCCTTCGACGTGGCCGCGACGCTTTCCGGCGGCGAAGACGGCAAGGTTCGTTATCTCGACAATGCCGAAGCCACGCTGGATGCGGACCTCGACGGGCTCCTCGGAATTCCGGACACCAGCATTCATCTCGGCGTGATCGGCAATTTCGGCGCGCGGGCTAACGATGGGGCGGGCAGCCTCGAGGGAGTCAGCAACATCGAGGTCGGCCGTTCGGCGGTACGCCTGTTCGAGGCCTGGGCCGAGCATGCGTTCGGCGGCACCAGCCTGCGCGCCGGGCTTTATGACCTCAACAGCGAGTTCTATGTCACCGACGCTTCGGGCCTGCTGCTGGCGCCGCCGTTCGGCATCGGTTCGGAAATTGCCGCAAGCGGAGGCAACGGCCCTTCGATCTTCCCCAGCACCGCCCTCGCGCTGCGGGTGCGGACGGCCTTGCCGGCGCCCAAGGGCTACCTCCAGGTCGCCGTGCTCAATGCCAGGGCGCAGACCCTGGGCGATCCGGGCGGCGTAGACTTCTCCTTCGACGACGGCTTGCTGGTGGCCGGCGAAGCGGGGCTTGGCGATCGCTTTCGCGCGGCGCTTGGCGCCTGGACCTACACCCGCGCCAGCGACGCGCTTGCCAGCGTGGGAGCAGACGGCGAGCCGCTGCGCGCCAGGACCTGGGGCGTCTACGGGCTTACCGAATTTCACTTCGCCACCCTTGGCAAGCGCGACATGGCGGGCTTTGTCCGGGGCGGGCTGGCAAAGGGCGCGAGCAACCCCTTCGCCAATTTCTGACAGGCCGGCCTGCTGGTCACCCCGGCGATCCTCGGCCGCGACCGGAGCGCCTTCTCGCTGGGCTATCACCGGACCACGACCAGCCGAGAATACCGCAAGGCGCAAGCGAACGCGGGGGAAACGGCCTGGCGCTGCGAGCAGGCAATCGAACTGACCTACAGCGATGCGCTGACGTCGTTCGCCACGATCCAGCCCGATCTCCAGATCATCAAGAAGCACGACGAGGCCGGATTGTCGGCCACCGCCGTCCAGGCAATGCTGCGCCTTTCCTTCTCGTTCTGACCAGCCGGGCGCCTTGCCGGTTAACCCCCGGGGCAGCCGGTTGTGCCGTTTGGAAACGGCGCCAAAGCAAGGCTGTTCCTCCGCTGCCCGGCTGCTAGGCCTTGGCCTACCCCGCCGCGATCAAGCGGCGCGGCATCGGAGGAACAATGCCCGTGAAGGCCCCCATAGCCGCATTCGTGTCACTGATCGCCGCCGGCTCCGCAAGCGCCCATGCCGAAACGGCGATGTCGTCCACCGCCGCCGACCCCATGCTCACGTCACGCTGCATCGTCGAGCGGCTGGGCCGCAATCCCCAGGTCCGTCTGTCGGACAAGGGGATCACCATCTCGCTTTTCGCAACCAGGTCGCGCGCCGCGCACTGGACCATCGTCGGGACAGCGTCCGGCGCCATGGTCACGGTCGACCACAATATGCCCGGCATCGAGCGGGCCCTGCGCGGCGCCTGCTATAGCAGGGCCGGGCAGGACTGATTTTCTAGAACTCGTCCCAGTCCGGCTCGCTGGCCGGCGCGGCCTGGATGGCGGCATTGCCCTCAAAGGCAAGAGCGGGCGCCGGGGCGGCTCTCGCCTTGCGACCGGGGAATTGGACGATTTCCGACTCCGCTTGGCCCGGCGCGGAGTCCAGCCTGAACTGCGTGACGAGCTGCGAGAGATTGGAAGACTCCTCGGCTAGGCTGCGCGCGGCGGCCGTGGACTGTTCGACCATGGCGGCGTTCTGCTGGGTCATCCGGTCCATGTCGTGCACCGCCGAATTGACCTGGGTCAGGTTGTTCGACTGGCCTTCGATCGATGCGGCGATATCGGCCATCATCGTACTGATCTCGGCCACGCGCTCGACGATCCTGGCAAAGACGTCGCCCGCATCGCCGACCAGCGCGACGCCGTCGGCCACGCGCAGCGAGGAATCGGCGACTTGCTGCTTGATGTCCCTGGCCGCATCGGCCGAGCGCTGCGCCAGAGCGCGAACCTCGTTGGCGACAACGGCAAAGCCCTTGCCGGCGTCGCCCGCACGCGCTGCTTCCACCCCGGCGTTGAGCGCCAGCAGGTTGGTCTGGAAGGCGATGCCGTCGATCACATCGACGATCTGGCCGATGGTGCTGGCGCCCTGCTCGATCTTCGTCATGGCCTCGACCGCGCGGCGCACGACGTCGCTGCCCTCGCAGGCCTGGCCATGCGCATGCACGGCGGCCTGCTGGACTTCGCTCGCCCCCCGGGCGCTGGTCCGGACCGATTCGGTGGTCTGGTTCATGGCCGCCGCGGTTTCTTCCAGCCGCGCGGCCTGATGCTCGTTGCGCTGGGCCAGGTCGTCGGAGGCGACGTAGATTTCCTTGGCGCCGGTCGCCACGGTCCTGGCCGAACCGGTGACCTTGCGCAGGACTTCGGACAGGCGATCGATCGAGGCGTTGAAGGCCAGGCGCAGCTCGTCATAGCTCTCGCCGAACGGGGCTTCGATCTTGCAGGCAAGGTTGCCCTGCGACAGCGAATCGAGATGGACGCCAAGCGTGGCAACGACATGCTGCTGGGCCTCGTCGGCACTGCGCTTGGCCATGCCGGTTTCGCGGAATGCGCGCGCCGCGGATTGGATCGCGGCCACCTCGTCGGTGCCTTCGGGCATGGGGATGTCGTTCGAAAAGTCTCCGCGGGTCATGGCGTCGAGGCCAGTGGCCAGCCGGTCGAGCGGGGCCACCACCGTGCTGCGCAGGTGCCGTGAGGCAAAGAGCAGCATACCCAGGAACATCAGAGAGACCACTGCCAGCATCCAGAGCGTAGCGGTGACCTGGCTGTCGGATGCGGACATGACATCCGTCATCTGTTGCTGCATTTGATCGGAGATTGCACCCAGTTCGGTTTCGGCGGAATGGAACCTGGCATCGAACTGCGCCAGGCGGGCTCTTGTCGCCTCGGGGTCGCGGGCCGCTGTCGCCAAAACCGCCGTTGCCTCATTGGTGTATGCCTCGACCACGGGAACGGCTTCGTCGAGCTTGGCCTTTATCGCCGGATCGAGGTCCAGCTTGCGATTTGCCGCAAGCGCCGCATTCAGGTCGCTTCCGTACTGGCGCACTTCTTCCGCGGCCGAGCGAAGACCGGCCGCATCACCGTGCTCGGCCAGAAAAAGCCCGCGATAGACCGAGCCGCGCACGGCATCGTGCATCATGTCGGCTTCCATGTGCTGGTGAGCGGCCAGCGTACTTGTCTTGAGATTGAGGAAGGTGGCTTCGGTATTCACGTCCATGGCGGCGGTTACGCCGGCCTGCACGAGAAAGGCGCCCGCCAGTATGGCGCTGCCCAGGGCAATCCTGCGCTTTATTGTCATTGCGTTCATCATTTTCATTTTCCGCTTGAACCCTTGAAACCGGCTGCACGTTTGCAGTTTCGAAATCCGGGCGCGACCAGACCTTCATCCGAACATGGGCCGCATAGCCTCGACGTCCTGCAATGGGGTTTGGAGCCTGCTAGGTGCGATCACGGAGGTCGCATTTTACCAATGCTTGCCTTGACCGGCTGGGAGGGAGCAGGCGGATAGAGGCGTTCAGGAGACAGGCAAGTGGCCGATGCCACCCTCACCCCTCAAGAAAAGGCCGCCGCCTTGCGCAACACCTGATAGGCTTCCACCACCCCCTGCAGCCGCGCCTCGTGGCTGCGGTCGCCGCCGTTGCGGTCGGGGTGGTAGCGGCGGACGAGGTCGGAATAGCGCTGGCGCAGCGCGCGCCGGTCGGCATCGAGCGGCAGGCCCAGCACGTCGAGCGCGCGGCGCTGTTCGGGGGTGACCTTACACCCGTCTTGCCGTTCCGCAGGGCGGCGCATGCGGGCCCGCGCTGAAATCGCCTCAAGCGGATCGGCGAAATCGGCCCAGCGGGGGGCGCTATCGATCCCGGCGGTGGGCGAAAAAGCGCGGGTCTCGCGCTCCCAGCCGTGGACCGGCGATTGCGCGCGGAAGATCTCCTCCGGGCTCATCCCTTCGAAGAAATCGTAGCCCTGGTTGAAGGCGCGGACATGATCGAGGCAGAACCAGCGATAGTCGCCCGGCCCGTCGAAGCCGGCATTGCGGACGCCCGGCGCGCGAAATTCGCCCGGCTCCTCGCAACCAGGAGCGGCGCAGGCCCTGCCCTTCGCCTCATGGCGGCCGTGAAAGCGATCGTGTCTCACCCGCTTACACATGGCGCGCGATGCGCTAGAAAGGAAGACATGACAGGACCTCTCGCAACCGAAATCGAACAGCTTCTGACCGTCGCCTTCGCCCCGGCAAGCCTCGCGGTGGTCAACGATTCCGCCCGCCACAGCGGCCACATGGGCGACGACGGCAGCGGCGAATCGCATTTCACCGTGGATATCGAGAGCGCCCTGTTCGCCGGCAAGTCGCGGCTGGAACGCCAGCGCATGGTCCTGCGCGCATTGGGCGACATCCCCGGCCAGCGGGTCCATGCGCTGGCGATCAAGGCCAGAGGCCCCGGCGAATGAAGGCGCGCGAATGAGCCGCACGCGCCGGACCGCGCGGGTTCTGCTGGCGGGCCGTGACGGGCGCGTGCTGCTGTTCCGGTATGTCCCCGAAGGCATGCCCGCCTTCTGGATGCTGCCCGGCGGGGAGCTCGACCCGTACGAGGACTTTCCCGAGGCTGCGCGCCGCGAGCTGCTTGAGGAAACCGGGATCAATGCCGAACCCCGCCCGCTGGGCGTCTCGCGCCAATTTCATTACATCTATGACCACCAGCAAGTGCTTGGCGTGGAACACTTCTTCCACCACCGCACCGATGCGGAAGCGATCGACACCAGCGGCCACACCGAGCTGGAGCAGGTCTGCATGCAGGAACATCGCTGGTTCGCCATCGACGAAATCCCCGATTGGCCCGAGCCGATCTGGCCACGAGATATCGCCTCGCTGCTCCAAGCGGCCCAGCGGCTGGAAGGAGCCAATCCATGAAACGCGTCACGCTCGCCTCGGGCATCGAACTCGACGTGGTGGATGAAGGCCCGCGCGATGCTCCGGCGCTGATCTTCCTCCACAGCTTTCCCGAAAGCCACCGCACCTGGCGCCACCAGATCGCGCACCTTTCAGGCCGCTTCCGCTGCATCGCGCCCGACCAGCGCGGCTATCGCGGCTCGTCCAAGCCGCAGGACGTGGAGAGCTACACGCCCGACAAGCTGGCGGGCGACATTTTCCAGCTCGCCGATGCGCTGGGGGTGGAGCAATTCACCGTGCTTGGCCACGACTGGGGCGGCGCCATCGCCTGGATCGTCGCCATACTGGGCCAGGGCAGCCGCGTCACCCGCGCGGTGATCGCCAATGCCCCCCACCCGGCCCTGTTCGCCCGCCTGCAATGGACCAGCCCAGAGCAGCGCGGCGCCAGCCAGTATTTCCGCGCCTTTCGCGATAGAGACAACGATGAACTGGTGCGCCTCTTCGGGCTGGGCGGCATGCTGGCCAAGGCCTTCGCCGGCATCGACATGCGCCCACTGGACGAGGCGGCGCGGCAACAGGTGCAGGCGGGCATGGCGCAGATCGTCGATCCCGCGGTGCGCGAGGCGCAACTGGCGGACTGGCTCGACCGCGAGGCGGCCTTCGGCATGCTCAACTGGTACCGCGCCAGCCCGATCGAAGTGCCGCCGATGGACGCGCCCTTCGCCCTGCCAGACGGCTGGACGCCGCCGCCGCTGCCGAAATTGGCGATCCCGACGCTGGTGATCTGGGCGATGGACGACATTGCGCTGCCGTCGGTCAATCTCGATGGATTGGGCGAATATGTCGAAAACCTGAGGCTGGAGAAGGTGCCGGATTGCGGGCATTTCGTCATCTGGCAGGCGCCGGACCGAGTCAATAGTGCCATTGATGCATTCTTGAGTTGACATTTGTCGGCAATTATATACTTTACGTACTGACTCGGAAATGGTAACCAAATCGGTGACAGGCCGGCGATCTCCCGAAGGTGAAATCGAAATCACGCCCGAGATGTACGAGGCGGGATGGAGGGCGTTGGAAGCCTGCGAAGGCGAGGCCTACGACATCATCATCCCTCAGGTGTTTCGTGCGATGGTTGCCGCTGCTGAACCTGCCGCTCCAGCATCTCCAAAAGAAATTTGATTGTCGCTTCTTCATCGTAGGTTCCGTGACCTGCTATGGCGGAATCCATCATGGAAACTGCGTGGGTGAATGCCCCTTTCAGTCCGTGTGCGTTGAGCGGTGAAATAAGCGCTCGGCGCTTCTGAGAAAACAATTGAACTACACCATCTTTAAATTCCGCAATGTCGAACGAAACGGGTGTGACGCAATGCGCGGCCGCATTGCGCATGGCCCTGACAATATCGAGGCGCTTGGCCATAGCGCGGTCGAATAGGCCTAGCCCATGCCCGATCCGAGTGTTGTTGGCGAATGTCCCAAGGGGGCCTTCTGGCCCGAAAATCCTTGCCCGCTCATCTCCATTCAAATTCGGCATCATGGTTTCAAGTTTGGCGGTCAGGATATGCTCTAGGGTGCTGGTCACCAGAATTATCGTAACCCGATCTGACTCGCGAAAATAATGATTAACGTGCTCTTCTACGTCGATTTGGTAAGCCCTGGTTTTGCTAAGCACGTTGAGCGCGGTTATAACGCTTTCATGAGACACAATGACAGTCCTCCCGGCCAACAGGACCGGGAACTAGACGATATGCTGCGCAAGGCGCTGGCGACTCCCCCGATCAGTAATGAGGATATCCTCAAGCGATCAAAGGAGTCATCCGGGAAACGTCAGCGGTCAAAATAGCGCTTACGCCGCTCGCCGATCCGGCGCGGCGGCTCGTGATATTCAGGCAGCGAGCGAACTAGGTTGCCGGTACATGAGCCTCTTGCCCCTTGCGCCCTTGACCGCTTCGGCAGTGCGTTCGGCATCCGTCATAGCGCGGGTCTTGTAACGAAAATCGAACTCGACAAGGTAGCGGTGCAGGTGTGCTTCGCTCCAATGGTGGTAGGTTCCAACGACGCCCCGCTTGATGATAGAAAAGAAGTTCTCAGCCGTGTTGGAGTGCACGCCGCCTTCCTTGGCGAACTGGTGACCGGCATGAAGCACGGTGCCGTGGCTGGCGAACTCTTTGCCGATGGTGCGGTACATGGTGGCTTCGTCAGTCATCAGGTGCGAGGCGCGATCAACATGGGTCACAAGCGCGCTACGCACGGTGTTGCCGTGAATGTTGGCGACATGAAATGAACGGGCGTGACCTTCTCGCTCAACGAGGGAAACGACCTTCTTCTTCGGCGCGACTTTGCCAGACAGGCGGCGGTTCTTCTTGCCGCCGATGAAGGCTTCGTCGGCCTCGACGATTTTGCCGGGGCCGCCCAGCGGTTCAGGATCAACCGGCTTCATGGCCTCACGAATGCGGTGCATCATGAACCAAGCCGACTTGTACGTGATACCGAGCGCGCGGTGCAGCTCGTGAGCGCTGAAACCCTTCTTGCCGCCATTGAGCAGGCGGAAGGCGAGCAGCCATTTGTTGAGCGGGATTTTACTATCCTCGAAGATCGTGCCGACCGTAACCGAGAAGGGCTTGGCGCACTCGTTGCACTTGTAGACACCGGGCCGCGTGGACTTGCCAGCCAGCTTGGTAATGCGCGCACCGTCACAATTCCCGCAATGCGGGCAAACCGGGCCTTCGGGCCAATGAAGTGTTTCAAGGTGCTCCCGAGCCTTGTTCGCATCGCTGTAAATCGGGTTGGTAATGTCCATCGCCTGCTATCCTATTCGGTACAGGCTTTTTACGCTCCGGCTGCTAGTACGTCAAGTATATAATTGCCCATTTGTCACCATATAGGTTATACGCTCGCGCGACGGGTGCGGGGGTGCTGTGCGCACAACGCCTTCCACTACCGCCCAGGGCCGGTGCTTCCTCCCCAAGCGGAAGCGTCCGTGACCATCGATGCGAGGAGGGCCGCACGATCTTGCGGTCCGGAAAGTCGGGGTATGCCCCGGATGTCTCCCGGGCCGGGTGCGGCCTTCCCCGGGGCAGCCTCGCACGCAGAAAGGCAGAGCCGGAGAGTTTTGCGAGCGATCCCTCGATTCCGGCCATCCGCTAGACAAGGATAGCCAAGGCCAAGCCTGTAACGCCCAGGCACCAAGCGTCGGCCGCCCGTCGCTTTTTCCTCTTTGGGCCTTACCCCGTGCTGGCCGGCGGGCGATCTGCTGCGTCTGGACTGTCGGGCGATTGGTTTCACGCGAAGACTGCGAAGATGTGGCGTTGCGCCGCAGGCGCTTTGGTATTCCCAACAGCTTGTGGCAATCGCGAGCCAGGTAAGGCAAGGCGGCTTCGCCGCATGGCGATACCCCTTCGCGTCCTTCGCGTGAAATCCGCAATCCTCGCCGCGCCGACTAACCCTCGACCAACACCTCCCTCAGCCGCGCGCGCAGCGCGTCGTCCGCGCCTACTACGTCGCGAAGGTAGCCGTCGATCGAACCATTGCGCTCCCGCATGCCCGCGAAGGCGGCCTCGAGGTATTCGGGCTCGACACCCATCACCACCCGCAGCGCCGCCTCGTCGATCTCGCCCGACACGGCCCGGATCGACTTGGCCCCGGCGGCGATCCGCGCCTCCAGGTTACCGGCCGTATTGGTCAGCACATAGTCTGCCACCGCATCGTCGGGATGGACGCCCACGGCCAGGTGCAGCACTGCCACGGCGACGCCGGTGCGGTCCTTGCCGGCCATGCAGTTGATCAGGCTCGGCCCCTCGCCAAGCGCCAGCACTTCCAGATACTTGCGGATCATCGCCACCAGCTTGGGCCGGAAGGGAAAGCTGCCATAGGCCATGCGCATGCCGGCGCGCGCGTTCTCGGGATCGCCGCGCAGGGTGCTCTGCCCCTGCCGCGCCGCCTCGACGTGCGGCGCCTGCACGCGCAGCTCCTCTTCGTTGACATGGACCGTGGCCGAAAAGCCCCGCGGCCGGCGGCAGGGTCGCGCCGTCCGTTCGGTGCCCGAGCGCAGGTCGAATACGTTGACCAGGCCCAGCGCCGCGATCCTGTCGAGATCGTCAAGGCTGGCATCGGCGTGCTCGCCCGATCGCCAGAGCATGCCGCGCTTGAGCCGCCCGCCACCCGACACGGCCCAGCCGCCGTGATCGCGGAAATTGTGTACGCCCTTGAGTTCCAGGACCGGATCGTCGCGCATGTGCCTCAACCTTCGATGTAGCGCCGGCAAAGCGCCACGCGCGCCGCCGCGTCAACCCCCAGCACCGCTTCCAGATAGGCATCGATCGTCCCGTGCCGCCGCTCGATCGAGGCCAGCGCCGAGGCGAGGAAGGCCTCGTCGACATTCATCAGCACGCGGATCGCCGCTTCGGGAACCTGCGACATCATGCCGCCCGCCGCCTGCTGCGCCAGGGCGTCGGCGATGCGCTTCTCGTTGTTTCCCGCGGTGTTGGTGAGCAGATAGTCCGCCATCATGTCGTCGCGGTGGACGCCCAGCACATGATGGACCAGCGCCACAGCAATGCCGGTGCGGTCCTTGCCTGCATGGCAATGGACGAGACTCGCCCCCTCGCCGGACAGCGCCTCCGCGAAATACCGGCGCAGGATGCTGGTCAGGCTGGGACGGAAGGCGATGTCCTCGTAGAGCGTGACCATCGCATGGCGCGCACCGGCGGCATCGCGCACGCCGCCCGATGCCTCGATGTGCGGGGCAAGGCCCGCCGTCTCGCCATCGAAGAACATCACCCTGGCGTTGAAGCCTTCTGGCCGCCTGCACGGGCTGCGCTCACGCTCGCTGTTGCCGCGAAGGTCGACGACATGGCGCAGGCCCAGCGCCTCGATCCGCGCCAGATCGCCCTCGCTTGCCCCGAAATGCTGGCCCGAGCGCCACAGCAGCCCGCGCCGCACCCGGCCTCCCCCGGGGGTCGCATAACCGCCATAATCGCGAAAATTGTGCACGCCCTCCAGCGCCAGCACCCGGTCCCCAGCCATTGCCGTCAATCTTTCTATTGCCGATACTAGCCATGCTTAGTATCGGCGTGCCGAGAGGAAAACAGGAAATCACATGAACGCCGAAACCCCGGTCACCGACAGCGATCTTGCCGACGCCGAAAAGTGGCGCAAGCGCAGGCGCATACGCGGCATTCTGATGCTGGCGGCACCGGTGGTGGTGGTGATCGGCGTGGTCTGGTTCTACCTGACCGGCGGCCGCTACGAATCGACCGAGAACGCCCAGTTGCAGACCGGCATGGTCGCGGTCAGCTCTGGCGTGGCGGGCAAGGTGACGAGCGTCGACGTGAGCGAGAACCAGCTGGTGCGCACCGGCCAGATCCTGTTCACGGTCAACAGCGACACCTTCAACGCCAATGTCGCCGAAAGCGAGGCCGATCTTGCCGGCGCACGGGTCAACGTCGCCGCCAAGCGCGCGGACTATGTCGCCAGCCTTACCGCGATCGGTTCAGAGGAAGCCAAGCTGGCCTTTGCCCGCAACGAAGTCGCCCGCCAGTCGGCGCTGCTCAAGGAAGGCATCTCCTCGCGCACGCAATATGATGCCGCGGTGCGCGAAGTGCGTACCGCCACCTCCAACATCGCCGCCGCCCGCGCGCGCAGCGAAGCGCTCAAGGCGGCGCTTGCCGGCAATGTCGGCGGGCCGGTCGATATCCAGCCGGCGGTGCGCAAGGCCGCCGCCGAGCTCGAACAGTCGCGCATCGCACTCAACGATTCGATCATTCGTGCGCCGCTCGACGGGATCGTCACCAAGGTCCACCAGCTCCAGCCCGGCAACTATGTCACGCCCGGCAAGCCGGTCTTCATGCTGACCGGTACGCGCTATTGGGTGGTGGCGAACTTCAAGGAAAACCAGCTGCGCTACATGCGCGTCGGCCAGCGGGCGACGGTCAAGGTCGATGCCTTCCCGGACCATGAGCTGAAGGGCCACATCGCCAGCTTCAGCCCCGGCACCGGCAATGCCTTCTCGATCCTGCCGGCGGAAAACGCCACCGGCAACTGGGTCAAGGTGGTCCAGCGCCTGCCTGTTGAGATCGCCATCGACGAAGTGCCGGCTGGCCTGCCGCTGCATATGGGCCTGTCGGTCGAGGTGACGGTCGATACCGGCCACAAGCGCCACTTGTTCGGCAAGGATGAAGAAGCGCCGGCGCCGGCAGTCAGGGCCTCCGCGCCCGGCCGGCGGTGAGCCAGCCGGCGGCAATCACTCCGGGCCGCCGACAGATCATGGTCGGCTCGACCGTGCTCGCCTCCACCATGTTCGCGGTCGATACGACCATCGCCAATGTCGCCTTGCCGCAAATGCAAAGCGCGATGGGTGCATCGCAGGAACAGATCATCTGGGTGATCACCTCTTATATGATAGCCTCCGCCATCGCGACGCCGCTATCGGCCTGGCTGGCAAGCCGCTATGGCCGCAGGCCGGTGCTGCTGGCTTCGGTGGCCGGATTTACCGCGGCGTCGATGTTCTGTGGCATGGCGAGCGGGCTGACCGGCGCGGTCCTGGCCCGCACCATCCAGGGCGCCACAGGCGCGGCGATGATGCCGCTGGGCCAATCGGCGGTGATCGATATCACTCCGCGCGAGCAATTCGGCCGGACCATGTCGATCATCGGGCTTGGCGTGATGTTCGGCCCCCTGATCGGGCCCACCCTGGGCGGCTGGCTGACCGAGAATTTCAGTTGGCGCTGGGTCTATTTTATCAACCTGCCGATCGGCCTCGCCGCCCTCGTGGGACTGTTCGTGGCGCTTCCCGATTCGAAGGATGCGAGCCCGCCGCGCTTCGACATGTTCGGCTTCGTCGCCTTGTCGATCTTTCTCGCCAGCTTCCAGCTGATGCTCGATCGCGGCCAGCATCTCGACTGGTTCGATTCAGCCGAGATCTGGGCATATACATTGCTGATCGGCCTGTTCGGCTACCTGATGCTGGTTCACATGTTCACTGCGAGCGACACCTATGTCCGGCCGCGGATATTTGCCGATCGCAATTTCGCGCTGGGCTGCCTACTCAGCGGCTCGGTCGGCGTGCTGACCTTCTCGACCATCCCGATCGCCACATCGATGATGCAGCAGAACCTGGGCTACACCCCGCTGCATACCGGCCTTGTCAGCAGCCCGCGTTCCATCGGCACGCTGATTGCCATGCTGGGAGGAATGCGCTTTGTCGGCAAGCTGGACGACCGGCTGTTCCTGCTGGGCGGCCTGGGGCTCAATGCGGTGGGGCTCTACATGCTGTCGCAGCTTTCACTGCTGGCCGACGAGCGGCAATTGCTGGTGGCGGGGCTGTTCCAGGGTTTCGGCTCGGGCCTGATGTACCCCCCGCTTTCGACGCTGGTTTTCGCCACTCTCCCCCCGGCACTGCGCAACGAAGGCGCTTCGCTGTTCGCCCTGACCCGCTCGATGGGATCCTCGCTCGGCATTTCGTTCCTGCAGACCGGCAACACCTGGAACACGGCTGCGGTTCAATCGCGGCTGACCGAGGGGCTGCGACCCGACAATCCGGCCGTGCATTGGGCCATGCCCGATCTGGACCTGGCATCGGCGGCGCAAGCGGCCGGCCTTGCCCGGCGCGCCTTTGCCGAGGCCAGCATGGTTGCGAAAGTCGATGCGTTCTGGCTGACATTCGTTATTGCTATCGCCATCCTTCCGGTCGTCGCCCTGCTGCGGCCACCCAAGCGGACTGCCACGCCAGTCCAAATCAGTGTGGAATGAACCAATGAAGCGCAAGATTGCCCTAACCCTGATCGCCACCAGCCTGCTCGCCGGCTGCAAGGCCGTTGGCCCCAACTTCGCGACGCCCGCCGCGCCGCCGCCGCAGGCCGGCTATGCCAGCGATGGCGAGGGCCGCGCCGCGCTGGGCGAAGGGCCGGGCATCGAATGGTGGAAGAGCTTCGGTTCGCCCGAACTCGACGCGGCGGTCGACAAGGCGCTGGCCGCCAACCACAGCCTTGCCGCCAGCATGGCCACGCTGGAACGCGCCAAGGCGCATGTCGATGCAGTGACGGGCCGCGGCAAGCCGCAGATCGACGCGCGCGGCCGCGCCGAATATCAGCAATTCAATATCTCGGCCACGGGCATTTCCGATGCCTTCGGGCTGGCCACTAGCGGCATCACCATCGAAAACCCCCGCTTCGACCTCTACTCCCTGGGCGCCGGCGTCTCCTACAACCTCGACCTGTTCGGTAAGCAGCGCCGCGCACGCGAGCAGGCGATTGCCGAGGCCGAGGCGCAGCAGCGCCAGACCGAGGCGGCGCACCTGCTGATCGCAGGGCGCGTCACCCAGCAGGTGATCGCCATCGCCGCGCTCAATGACCGCATCCGCACCGAGCGCGCGCTGCTGGCGGAGGACGACCGCAACGTCGAGCTGACCCAGGCCCGCCAGCGCGGCGGCATCGGCACCATGGTCGAAGTGCTCAGCGCCCAGGGCCAGCAGGCCAGCGACCGGGCGAACCTGCCGGTGCTCGAACAGCAACTTGCCGACGGGCGGGCGATGCTGGCGGTACTCCAGGGCATCTCGCCGGCCGAACTGGGCCCGACCGACTATTCGCTCGAGCGCATGACCCTGCCCTCGCAAGTGCCGGTGGCGCTGCCTTCGGCGCTGGTGCGCAAGCGGCCCGACATCCAGGAGGCCGAGGCGCGGCTGCATGCCGCCACCGCCGGCGTCGGCGTCGCCACCGCCAATCTCTATCCCGACGTGACCATCGGCGCTTCGCTCACCCAGTCGAAGAGCGACCCCGCCAAGATCTTCGGCGCGGGATCGACCGGATACGACATCTTCGGCTCGATCATGGCGCCGATCTTCCACGGCGGCACCCTGCGCGCCGAAAAGCGCGGGGCCGAGGCCGGGATGCGCGCCGCCGCCGAGCAATACCAGCAGGTAGTGCTCGAAGCCTTCGGCCAGGTCTCCAGCCTGCTGTCTGCGCTGGGCACCGACCGCGACGCGCTCGCCGCGCAGAATTCATCTGTGCAGGTGGCGGAACGCTCTCTCTACCTGTCGAGGCGCAGCTTCCAGGTGGGCAACAGCGGCATCCTGCAGGTGCTCGATTCCAGCCGCGCCTACCAGCGGGCCAAGCTGTCGCTGCTCGATGCCCGCGCGCGCCAGTATTACAACGTCGCCCGGCTGCACGCGGCGACCGCGGGGGGCTGGATCGGCGATCCCAAGGCGGTTGCGGCGAACACGCCGGCACCCTGAACTTGACTTGAGGTTTGCATGGGACCGATCGAACTGACTTTCGACGTGACGTCGGACCTGCCGGAGGAGGTGACCGGCGGACTGCCGACGAAGATCGCCGCCTGGCTGTTCGTGCCCGACGACCTGTCGCTGCTCGGCCCGCGCCCGGTCAGCATGGTGCTGCTGCCTGGCGGCAGCTACGACAAGCGCTATTTCCATTTCGAAGTGCCGGGGCGCGAGGGCTATTCCTGCGCCGAATATCTCGCCGGCAAGGGCCATGTGGTGCTGCTGGCCGATCACCTTGGCGTCGGCGAGAGCACGCGGGTGCCGGTCCAGAAGAAAGCCACCCGCCAGATCGTCGCCCAGGCGATGGACGCCGCCTCGCGCCAGTTCCACCAGCGCCTGGCCGAGGGAACCCTGCACTCCTCCTTGCCCGTGTTGGCGGATGTGTTCCACGTCGGCGGCGGCCATTCGATGGGCGCCATGCTGTCGACGATCCAACAGGCCAATCACCAGACTTTCGATGCGCTCCTGTTCCTTGGCTACACGGCCGACGGGGTATTCTTCACCATGGGCGGCCAGCGGCTACGCGCCGCCGATGTCGCGCCGATGGACGGCCCCTTCCCCGACTACACCTGGAACGAGCGCGCGCCGCTGCACGAAGGCTTCCACTGGGACGACGTGCCGCCCGACGTGATTGCGGTGGACGATTCGCTGGCAGTCGAGACGCCGAGCGAGATCGGCGTGATCTCGATCCGCACCCACATCATCCGCGAGGAGGCCGCGCGGATTTCGGTGCCGATGTTCATGGGCAACGGCGAGCGCGATTCGACCCCCGATCCATGGGCCGAGCCTGACTATTTCCGCGCCTGCCCGGATATCACCCTGCACCTGCTGCCGCGTTCCGGGCACTGCCACAACTTCGCCAGCACCCGCCACCAGCAGTGGGAGCGCATCGATCGGTGGGCAAAATCGCTACGGTGACATCCGACCTGCCCGATCCGACAACCCGCGCCTTCATCACCATCGGTTGCATGGTCTCGACCATCATGGTCGCGATCGACGGCACCATTGCCCAGGTCGCGCTGCCCAAGATCCAGAGCGCGATGATGGCGACATCCGACCAGATCGTCTGGGTGCTGACATCCTATTTCATCGCTACCGCCATCACCATTCCACTCGCCGGCTGGCTCGCCGGCAGGATCGGGCGCAAGCCGATCATGCTGGCATCGGTCGCCGGCTTTACCCTGGCCTCGCTCGCCTGCGGCATGGCGACCAACATCGAGCAACTCGTCGCCTTCCGCCTGCTCCAGGGTGTGTCCGGGGCCAGCCTGGTGCCGCTGAGCCAGGCGGTGATGCTCGACATCAACCCGCCCGAGCGGCACGGCCAGGCCATGGCGCTCTATGGCATGGGCGCGATCCTCGGTCCGGTCATCGGCCCTTCGCTCGGCGGCTGGCTGACCGACACAATGGGCTGGCGCTGGATATTCTTCATCAACCTGCCGATCGGGATTGCCTCGGTCATCCTCTATTCGGTGTTCCTGCGCAGACGCCGCAACCGCCAGTCGGCTCCGTTCGATCTGTCCGGCTTCGTCCTGATGTCGATCTTCATCGCCAGTTCGCAGCTGATGCTGGACCGGGGGCAGCTGCTCGACTGGTTCGAATCAACCGAAATCCTCATCGAGGCGACCATTGCCGTGCTGTTCGGCTTTCTTGCCCTTGCGCACATGTTCACTGTGCCCAATCCCTTCATCAAGCCGAAGATTTTCGCCGACCGCAATTTCCTCATCGGCATAACCATCACCGTCGCCCACGCCATGCTGATCTTCGCGGTGCTGGCGCTGCTGGCGCCGATGATGCAGCAACTGATGGGCTATCCCGTCATGCTCACCGGCCTGATCGCCGCCCCGCGGGGGCTCGGCACCATGGCGGCGATGTTCACGGCGGGCGCCCTGATCAACCGGATCGACGCGCGCTACCTGATGATGTTCGGCCTTGGTCTGGCCTCGTTCACACTGTGGCTGATGTGTCAATTCACCCTTGAGATGGACAGCTGGCCAATGATCTGGACCGGCTTTGCCCAGGGCTTTGGCGGCGGGCTGGTCTTCGTGCCGATGACTACCCTGATGCTGGCGACGATCGCGCCGGAATTGCGCGACGAAACCGCCGCGCTGATCTCGCTGACCCGCAACATGGCTGCCGCCGTCGGCATCGCCGCACTGCAGGCCATGACCTTGCGCAACACCGCCACGGTCCATTCGCGGCTGGTCGAGACCGTACGGCCGGACAACCCCATGCTGCCGTTCCGTCAGCCGGGCGCAGACTTCGACCTGCCCGGCTGGCTCGCGCTGATGGACCGGATCATCGCCCGGGAAGCGACCATGGTCGGCTATGTCGACAGCTTCTGGTTTCTTTCCGTGGCGCTTGCCGGCGTCATTCCGCTATGTCTGCTGCTCGACAAGCCGAAGCGCCCCGGAGCGAAAAAGCCATGAGCGAATACAACGATCGCCCGCCGCCCGAAGAGATCGTCCTGTTCGAGAAGGACCCGGTCACCCGCATCGCGACGATCACCATCAACCGCCCCGACAAGCACAACGCCATCACCATCGGCGCCCGCCACCGCTTCGCCGACCTCGTGCACCGCTGCAATGTCGATGACGAGGTCAAGGTCCTCGTCATCCGTGGCGCAGGCGAGCATTTCGGCACGGGCGACGACCTGCCGGAAATGGCCGACCTGTTCTCCGACAAGGACGTCTCCTGGCTGCACGATTTCCGCATCGGCGAGGACGAGGGGGTGAAGTATCCGCCGAAGGGCAGCTACCGCCACCTCGGCGCGGTGACCCAGCTCTATTCCCGCACCGGCGAAGGCATGCGCGACCTGCAGGACTTCAAGAAAGTCTCGATCGTCGAGGTGAAGGGCTATTGCTACGGCTGGCAGTTCTACCTTGCCGGCGATGCCGACATCGTCGTCTCTGCCGACGATGCGTTGTTCGGCCACGCCGCCTTCCGTTACGTCGGCTGGGCGGCGCGGATGTGGCAGTGGGCGCTGATGATGGGCGTGCGACCATTCATGGAAATGGTCTTCACCGGCAGGCCCTTCACCGCGAAGGAGATGAAGGAGCTCCACTTCGTCAATTCGGTGGTGCCGCGCGAAAGCCTCGAGGCCGAGACGATGAAATACGCCCTCGCCTGCGCGCAGAACCGCCCAGCAGACACCATTGCCATGCAGAAGACCTTCTTCGAGGTCTTCAAACAGCACCAGGGCGAATACATGGGCTCAATCGTCTCGGGCTGGCTCGAAAGCATGCTGCCGGGCGTTCTCGACGACAGCACCATCCAAGTCGGCGACGAGATGTTCGAGAAGGGCCTGACCAATATGGTCAAGGACAACGACAGCCGCTTCCCACCCGAGTGGCGTTTGAGTTATGCTGGGCGCAAGAAGCAGAGTTGAGGACGAGGAAATGGCACTCAAGACCGCCGACCTGACCCCCGGCATCGGCACCCGGATCGACACCGACGTCGAAACGCTGGTCTCCGGCGCGGCCTCGGCCGAGATCGCGGAGCTGGTGCAGAAGCGCGGCGTCGTGCTGATCCGCGGGTTGAAGATGGACGACGAGCAGCAGCTCGCGTTCACCAATACCCTCGGCCCGCTGCTCAGCGAGAAGTCGGGCGAAGTCTACAAGGTGACCTACGATCCCAAGCACAGCCCGCAGCTCTATATCTACACCGCCGGCAACTTCTTCTGGCATATCGACCGCACCGACAGCGACATTCCGCCGTTCATCACCATGCTCAACGCCAAGCAGCTTCCGGCGGGCGGCGGCGGCGATACCGAGTTCGCCAACACCTATGCCGCCTACGAGGCCCTGCCGGACGAAGACAAACGGCTGATCGAGCGCCTGCGGGTGATCCACCGCGTCGCCGATTCCTTCCGCTTCGTGCCCGATCTCACCGAGGAGCAGATCGCCGCCTTCGCCACCCACGAACCCAAGAGCCACCCGCTGGTCTGGCGCCACCACAACGGCCGCCGCTCGCTGATCCTCAGCACCTCGGGCAAGGAAGTGGAAGGGATGGACCCGGCCGAGGGCGAGGCGCTGCTGCAGCGGCTGATGGACTTCGCGACGCAGCCGCAGTTCGTCTATCGCCACCAGTGGCAGCTCGGCGACATCGTGATGTGGGACAACACCGGCACCATGCACAAGGCGCTGCCCTATGGCCAGGAATCCGGCCGCCTGCTCCACCGCACTACGGTTCTGGGCGAAGAGCCGTTCGATACGGAGCGGGTGAAGGTCGCGGCCTGAGCCATGGCCATCACCACCGAGCAGATCGCCGCCGAAATGGCCGACCGCGAGGCGATCCGCGATTGCCTCTACCGCTACTCGCGCGGGGTCGACCGCTGCGACGAGGACATGCTGCGCTCGGTCTACTGGGAAGACGCCGAGGACGACCACTGCCTGTTCACCGGCCAGCGCGAGGAGCTGATCGCCTGGGTGATGCCGCTGCTGCGAAGCATGGAAATGTCGCAGCACACCATCGGCAACATCCTGATCCGCATCAGCGGGACAAGCGCCGATGTCGAAAGCTACTACCACGGCTATCACCGGATGAGCGACGGGACGAAGAGCTTCGATTCGATCCAGGCCGGCCGCTATGTCGACCGCTTCGAGAAACGCCAGGGCGAATGGCGCGTCGTCCTGCGCAAGGTGGTGGTCGACTGGTTTCGCGAATATGACGACGCCGGCGACTGGGTGGCGGGCCCCTTGGGCAACAGCCAGATCAAGCCGGGGGGCCGCCTGCCCGAGGACCCGAGCTACAAGCTGCTCGACCTGAAGCCGTGAGCGACAGCGGCGCGCCGGAAACGCTGCCGGCACTGTGGGCGCAGGTCGTGGCGGCGCGGGGAGATCACCCGGCGCTGATCATGCCCGGCAAGACCCTGACCTACGCCGATGTCGACACCCGTTCCGCCCGCCTCGCCCGCGCGCTGCTGGCGGCAGGTCTCGGCAAGGGCGCGCGGATTGCCCTCTTGGCGCCGGACGGGGAACTGTGGCTGACGGTGTTCCTCGCCGCCTCGCGGATCGGTGCGCTGCTGACGCTGATAAGCACGCTTTCGACGCCTGCCGAACTCGCGCATATCCTCGCCCATAGCGACTGCCGCATGCTGATCGCCGCGCGGCACTTCCTGAAGCATGACTATGCCGCGACGCTGGAAGCGGCGCTGCCGGGGCTGGCTGATTGCATGCCCGGCGCAATTCACCTTACGGCCGCGCCCCATCTGCGCGAAGTCTGGCTCGACGATGCCGAAGGTGCGCAATGGGCCGGCCCGAAAGCTCCTCCCCTGCAAGGGGAGGTGGCAGCCCTGCAAGGGCTGACGGAGGGGTCTCACCGTGGCGGGGACACCCCTCCGTCCGTGCTGCGCACGGCCCCCTCCCCCTCCGGGGGAGGAGCGGGGTCGGGGCCAGGGC
>JAYRPK010000083.1:0-3499 GCA_041911195.1 Novosphingobium sp.
GATGTCCGCATCCGGCCGGCTTGACGGCCCGACCACGCAAACCTTGTTGAGCGAGGAAAGCCCCCCGCCCATGCCATCGAGGTTGCGGCCATTGCTGTCCGGCACACCCATGGCGGCAAGGAAGATCGCGTCCCATTCGGCGCGGTCGGCGGGCAGGTCGGCGGCGTTGAACACCAGCGCGCGCGAGGTGCCGCCGCGCATGTAAACGCAGGGGATCCGGTTCAGGGGCACGCTGTCACTTCTGCGCCTCAACCCAGCGCACCAGTCGGGCAATGCCATCTTCCACGCTCACTTCCGGCTCCCAGCCGAGCAGGCGCTGGGCTTTCTCGCGGCTGAGCTTGAGCGAGGCGCTGGAGGTGGCCTTAACGGCGCCGGCATCGTCGGCATAGACCGGCTGCAGATCACTACCGGCGATATCCAGCAGGATCTCGGCCACGCGCTTCACCGTGGTCTCGACCCCGGTAACGCAGTTGAGCACTTCACCCGTCACATCGCTGGCCATGGCCATCACGTTCGCTCGCGCGACATCCGCCACATGGATATAATCGTGCACTTCGCTGCCGTCGCCGGGCAGGACCGGGGCCTCGCCCTTCACGATCTTGTCCCAGTTCTGGATGATGTAGAGCGCATTGACGCCGCGATAGTGCTGCCGCTCGCCATAAACGGTGGCATAGCGCAGGGCCACGGCGTCCACGCCATGCTTCTGGCTGTAAAGCTTGCACAGCGCCTCGCCGATCAGCTTGGTGCAGGAATAGAGCATCGAGCCGGGCTGGTAGCCGGCAAGGTTGGCCGGTGCGCTTTCATCGATCACGCCATCCCCTTCCGGCTCGCCATAGGCGGCGATCGAGGACGAAAAGACGACCTTCTTGACGCCGGCATAGCGGCAGGCCTCGAAGGTGTTGACCTGGCCCTCGACGTTCACCGCCAGGCCCAACGGCGGGTTCTGGCTCATCGGGATGGTGAGGAAGCCGGCGATGGCGAAGACGCCGCTCGCGCCCTTGAAGGCGTCGTACAGCTCGTTGATCCGCAGGATGTCGCCCTTGAGCAGCTTCACGCGGCCATCGCCCTCGAGGTGGCTGACGGTCTCCGGCGTGCCGAGCGAGAAGTTGTCGAGCAGCACCACCTCGCCCGCGCCTTCGGCCAGCAGGCGATCGGCGACATGGCTGCCGATCAGGCTCGCGCCGCCAGTGACTACGAATTTGTTACCCTTGATTTGCATGGCACCGGCATCTGTCGCGAGGGAACCGGCGAGTCAACCGGTGCCGTTCGACACTACCGCTCAATCGTCTCCGGCAGCCTTGCTCTGCAACTGGACGTAGTTCTGCAGGCCCATGTTGCGGATCATCTCGAACTGGGTTTCGATCCAGTCGACATGCTCTTCCTCACTTTCGAGAATGTCTTCGAACAATTCGCGGGTGATGTAGTCGCGAACGCTTTCGCAGTGGGCGATGGCGTCGCGCAGCAGAGGGATCGCCTCATGCTCCAGCGCCAAGTCGCACTTGAGGATCTCTTCGACCGATTCGCCGATATGCAGGCGGCCCAGCGCCTGGAAATTGGGCAGGCCTTCGAGGAACAGGACGCGTTCGGCCAGCTTGTCGGCATGCTTCATCTCGTCCATCGACTCATGCCGTTCGTATTCGGCGAGTTTGCGGACGCCCCAGTTGTCCAGCATGCGATAGTGCAGCCAGTACTGGTTGATCGCGGTCAGTTCGTTGACGAGCGCCTTGTTGAGGTACTCGATGACCTGAGCATCACCCTTCATCGGCCGACTCCAACAGTTTCGCCCACCGAATATGCGGCAGTGCGAAGGAGCGGGCAAGCGAAGGATGTCAAATCAGCAGGGGATGCTTCGCCTGTTCGCGGGCTTCGTCCAGCACGGCCTGGGCCTCACCCAGGCACATGCCGCACTGGGGCGGCTTGCCCATCAGTTCATAGATCGCTTCCGCATCGCAGCTGTGCTCGCGCGCCGCCTGGCGCAGCTCGGATTCGCGGATGGCATTGCAGATGCACACGAACATAGGGACCGGTCCTCGCGATTCGTCTTAATGCGAATCGATTGCAATAGCAACATCCTGACAGGCTCACCGGCCGCCGAAATTGATCCTCCTCAATACCAGATAGACCGCCCCTGCCCCGCCGTGCCGGGGATGCGCCGGGCGGATCGCGGCGATCCGGGCCGCGTGGCTCCCGGAGGCCAGCCAGTCGAGGAACTTGGCCCGGATCGCCCCGCGCCGCTCGCCGCGCCCGGCGTGATCGCCGCTGGAGCGCTGCCGGCCGGTGACCAGCAGCACCACCCGCGCCCCTTGCGACAGGGCCAGGGTCAGCCCGTGGTCGAGCCGCGACTGGGCGGCATCGAGCGATGCGCCGGGCAAGTCGATGGTGAAGTCGGGATGGACCAGCCCGCGCGCGAGCTTGCGGTCCCAGCTATGGTCGAGCGTGCGGTTATTCAGGTCCTCCCTGAGCTTGCTCGGGGAGGGGGACCGTTCGCGAAGCGAATGGTGGAGGGGTGCCGGCGCGGAAGCGACGGCGGGCGCTGTCGCCACCTCCACCAGGCTTCGCATGGTTCCTTTCCCCATCGAATTGCGATGGCGAGGACCATCCAGCGGCGCCACGGTCCCCGCCACCCGCGCCCAGAGCGCGGCCTCTTCTCGCGAAAGATTGCGCTTCACCTGCGGCCAAGCCGCTCGACCGCGCCCTTGGGCAGCAGCAGCCAGGCCTTGCCCCGTCCGCTCATGCCCCCGGCAATCCTCAGCGCCTCGTCCCCCGCGCCCCAGAAGGTGTCGAACCGGTTGGCGCCCTTGATCGCGCCACCGGTGTCCTGCGCGATCCACAGGCCGTTGGCCTCTGGCCGGTCGAGCGCCAGCCAGACCGGGGCGCCCAGCGGCACATATTTTGGATCGGCCGCGACGCTGGAACGCCCGCGCACCGGCACGCCCAGGGCGCCCAACGGGCCATCTCCGGTAAGCTCGCGGAAAAACACCCAGCTCTTGTTCTCGCGCATCAGCGCCTTGCCCTCTTCGGGATGGGCGCGCAGCCAGGAGACGATGCCCTGCATCGAGCCGGAAACCTGCCCCGGCGCGGCGCCGATCAGCCCGCGCTGGCGCATGACCGAGCCGATGCCGGTGTAGGGATGCCCGTTCTGCCCGGCATAGCCGATCCGCATCACCGTGCCGTCGGGCGCGCGCAGCCGGCCCGAGCCCTGCACCTGGAGGAAGAAGAACTCGATCGGATCGGCGGCCCAGGCGATTTCAAGGCCACGGCCCATCAGCGCGCCATCCTCGATCGCGGCGCGGTCGTGATAGGGCACGAATTTTCCGCTGCCGTCATAGCGACCCAGCGGCAGCGATCCGTCGGAATTGGCTGGCGCATCGCCCGGCTTGGCCCGCACCAGCCCCGGCGGCATCGGATAGACCGGCACGTCGAACCCCGGCTGCCGCCGCCGCACGCCGGCTATTTCCGGCTCGAAATAGCCGGTGGCGAAGGCATTGCCGTCGCCGAC
>JAYRPK010000084.1:0-3232 GCA_041911195.1 Novosphingobium sp.
AAGAGTGCGGAGCTGGTTGAGCAGGGCGACGGCCGAGACCACCGATATCGCGATCAGCAGCGGCCGCCAGCCATAGTGGAACGACAGGGCGATCAGCGCGATAGCCCAGGCCGAGGCGGCCAGTTCCTGCCAGAACACCATGCGGGCAAAGTCACCCTCAGGGGGCTTGCGGCGGAAGGCCGGATTGGTCGAGAGCGAGGAGAACCGCTGCCACACCAGCTGGCGCAGGGGCGGGATCACCACGCCCAGCGGCACCAGCACCGAGCAGCGAAAAAGCAGCGCGGGGGGCAGCAGCACGGCGATCAGCAGGAAGGTGGGCAAGGTCCACGGCTTCATCAGGCCTATGGGTAGGTATTCCGGGTCCTCCACCGTGCCATAGCGGGTGCGGGCATGGTGCAGGGTATGGACCTGCTCGTACATGAAGGAGGGCGTCAGCAGCGGAATGCCGACCAGCACATTCCAGGCAAAGCGGAAACCGGGCAGCGCGTCGCGGTGGTAGTGAGTCAATTCGTGGATGAACAGCAGCGCGCGGTAGAGCGCCAGCACCGCCATCACGGCACAGGCCAGTGCCGCCCAAGGGTTCGCCAGCAGGATCGCCCCCGCCAGCGCGGCATAGCCCAAGCCAGCCGAAAGCAGCATGTCTGGCCAGTAAATCCCCGGCTTCGCCTCGGAAATGTCGCGCGTCAGCTCCACCGCGGCGCGCAGCATCGCCATGTCGTCGGCCAGGCCGGCAGCCGCGCGAGCGCCGGCATCGAAGGTTTCAGGGGCATTCATGCATCGATTCCGGACTGCTCATTTCCTCGCAAATTCGCCGCATCCGCTTGACCTGCGGCACGCCCTTACGCACTGACCTATCTCAATCAACAAAGGCAGGATCGTGACCCAGCCAGACATAGTCATAACGCCGGTCTCCGGCAAAAGCGACACAGAGGCCTTTGTCGACTTCGGCTTCGCGATCAACGCCAGCGATCCGAACTATGCGCCAAACCTGCGCAGCGAAGAGGTCAGCAAGTTCACCCCAGGCAAGAATCCCTTCTTCGAGCACGCCCGCTGCCAGTTGTTCCTCGCCCGCCGGGGCGGCAATGTGGTGGGGCGCATTTCCGCGCATATCGACGAACTGGCGCTGGCCCAGCCGGCCAGCCAGGGCATGGGCCCGGGCACCGGCATGTGGGGCGCGCTGGAGACCGAGGATCCGGAGGTCGCCGCCCGGCTGATCGCCACTGCGGAAGAATGGCTGCGCGGTCAGGGCATGACCAAAGTGCTGGCGCCAATGAACCTCTCAGTGTGGGAAGAGCCGGGCCTGCTGGTCAAGGGCCACGACCATCCGCCGATGTACATGATGGGGCACCAGTCGGCGCGCTATCAGCCATGGGTCGAAGGTGCGGGCTATTCGGTGGTCAAGCTGCTGCGGACCTACGAGCTCGACATCACGAAGCAATTCCCGACGCTGATCCAGCGCATCGTCGCATCGGGCGAGAAGAACGAGCGGATCAGGGTTCGCAACTGCGACCTTGCGAACTTCGAGCGCGATGTGAAGATCCTGTGCGATATTCTCAACGATGCCTGGTCGGACAACTGGGGCTTCGTGCCCTTCACCGAAAGCGAGATCGCCTATACCGCCAAGAACCTGAAGCCGCTGGTCAAGCCCGACCTCATCCGCTTCGCCGAATACGATGGCGAGCCGGTGGCCTTCATGATGACCATTCCCGATTTCAACCAGGTCCTCATGCGGGCCAACCGGAGAACCGGAAAGCCCACGCTGCTCGGCTGGCTGAAGATCGCGCTGTGGCTGTGGAAGCCCAAGCCCGCCGACATGCGGGTGCCGCTGATGGGCGTGGTCAAGCGCCTGCAAAGCTCGCGCATGGCCAGCCAGCTTGCCTTCATGATGATCGAATATATCCGCCGGGCTTCGGTGTCGAACTACGGCGGCAAGCGCGGCGAGATCGGCTGGATCCTGGAGGACAACCAGGGGATGATCGCGATTGCCGATGCGATCGGGAGCACGGTGAACAAGGAATACAACGTTTACGCGAAGAGCCTCTAGATCCTTCCTGCAGGGGAGGGGAACCATGAGAAGCATGGTGCAGGGGCACCCTCGTGATGACGTGACATCGGGAGGTCAGGCTGTCCGGCCTGTGCCCCTCCACCATCCTCTACGAGGATGGTCCCCCTCCATCCTGAGCCTGTCGAAGGGCGGAGGAGGATTGGTCCACCACCGCCGTCACCGCCACGTCCATCGTCACATTGCCCAGCGTGCGCATGATATCCGGCAGCATCTCCACCGCCACCAGCAGCGCCAAGGGCCCAATCGGCACGCCCATGGCCAGCGCAATCGGCCCGGTCGAGGTGACGAAGCTGATCGTGCCGGGCAGCGATGGCGAGCCGAGCATGGCCAGCATCGACACCGCAAGGCCCGCCGCCATGGCCATGGGCGTCAGCGGCGTTCCGGTTAGATGGGCGACGTAGATCACCACCGCGAGGTTCATCGCCGGGCTAGTCGCGCGGAACAGGGCGACGGCAAGCGGCAGGACGAAGTCCGCGCTGGCCTCTCGAATGCCCAGCGAGCGGCAAGCAGCCAGCATCGCCGGCAGGCTGGCCAGCGAGCTCTGCGTGGACACCGCGACGGCCTGTGCCGGCAGCACGGCCCTTGCAAAGGCCAGTCCGTTGCGCAGCCCCGCCAGCAAGGCCAGCACATAGGCCGCCAGGAGTACCGCTAGCCCCGCCGCCGCGACGATGGCGATGTAATGCGCCAATACCACGACCAGCGCCGCGCCGCTCTTTGCCGCCACCCCCAGCGCCAGCGCAAACACACCCAGCGGCGCGAGCTTCAACACCCAGCCGATCAGAACCATCATCGCCCCGGCAATCGCCTCGAAAAAGCGCCCGAGCAGTTCACGCGGCTCTGGCACCAGCCGCGCGGTGGCAAGCGCGAGCAGGGTCATGAACAGGATCACCGGCAGCACCGCCTCTCGCGATGCGGCTTCGAACACATTGGCGGGAACCAGCGCGGCCAGGAAATCGGCGAGGCCGGGTACCGCCACAGGTTGCGCCTCACTTGCATTGCTCAGCGCGGCCACCGCGCCTGCAGGCACCGGGAACAGGGCCAGCAGCGAGGGTGTGAGCAACACCGACAACATGCCACCCGCGAGCAGTACTGCCATGAACAACCCCAGCGTCCGCCGCGCCATGGCGCCCGCACTCGCCGCGCGCACCGCCTGCAACATGCCGGTGA